>NZ_JAEPRP010000355.1:0-1822 GCF_016652895.1 Ensifer sp. SSB1 | reverse complement strand
CGACCGAATGAACCGGCTGAACACACTGGCGAAACCGGGTGATACATACACGCCGTACGACAACATCGGAACGACTGGCTACGCACTGAACAAGGCGACGGGCGCTGCCGCTTCAGCTAATCCAGTGCTGGCGAAACTGTATCAGGCGGTGCAGGGCTCGATCATGAACGAGAACAACGCCCAGGCCGGCGCCGCCGGCGCGTCTGCTGCGCTTTCCAATGAGCGCCGCCGCGCGATTCAGCAGGGCGACGTGCGCGACGGTTCGGACGCAGAGGGCAACCCGATCGCGTACAGGGTCGGCACGACCGGGAAGGTCGAGGTGCTGGACGGTGTCTCGCCTCGCGCCCGATCCAGCGGCGCTGATGCGGCCACTGCCAAGGCCCGCGCACGAATCGTCGAGCAGGTCACGAAGGATCCCATGATCGCGCCGGAAGATCAGGAGGCTGAGGTCGAGCGCCGCATGCGCCTGGCGACTGGACCGAGCGTGCGCGACTACATGAGCGCGGCGAAGAATTCGTCGGCAAGCAAAGGCGCCTCTAAGATGGATTCCGACATGCCCGCCGGCATACCAGCCGGTTCGAAGCAGATCGGCACGGCCAAAGGCAAACCGGTCTGGCAGGCACCCAACGGCACGCGGTATATCGTGGAGTAAGAGAGGATGGCGGTTCGAGAGTTTTCCGGGCAGTTGGACGGTGTGAAAGAGTTCGACGGTCTGCTGGACTCCGAACTGCCGCCCGATCAGGCGGTATTCGGCGCGTATCGCGGCCCAAAGCAGAAGCCGGCGCAGCCTGCCGCCGCGCAGCCGAGCATCGGCGTCATGGGTCTCGCCCGGCCGGAACCGGCTGGCCCGCTCGATCCTGCGGCGCAGGCTGTCGTCGACCGCTGGCAGGAGCGCCTGACGCGCCCGGTCGAGACCGGATCGATCGGCCCGATCCAAGGCCCAGCCGCTTCTATCGGCAGCATCATCTCCGGTCTGGCAAATTCGGTGGTATCTGGAGCGCAGAAGACTCGCGCCGGCATGCGTACGATCGTTGCCGATGCGATTGGATCGCCAGATGCCACGGCTACCGCGCGCCGGGAAGTCGCAGACGCTCAGCTCCGTGACGCCACCACGACCCCCGCATTCGAAAGCCCGACGGCAGCCGGCATCTATGGCGGCGTTGCGAGCACGCTGCAGCAGGTCCCGGCCGTGGCCGCCGGCCTGGCGACGCGCAGCCCCGCAGTCGCTACTGCTGCGATGGTTGCGCCGCTAGTTCCCCAGCAGTACGGCGTTTACCGCGGCGCGGGTGCGGATCCCATGACGGCCGGCCTGGGCGCGGCCGGATACGCTGGCGCCGAGTATCTGACCGAGCGTCTGCCGATGGGCGTGCTGGTGAAGCAGCTCGGCCGTGTGGGCGCTATGCGCTTCCTGTCGAACCTGCTGGCGCGCGAGGTGCCCGGCGAACAGGTCGCCACGCTGGCGCAGGACGCCATCGACAAGGCGGTCGCCGAGCCGGACAAGACGTGGGGAGATTATGCCCGCGAGCGCCCGGACGCTGCCTATCAGACCCTGCTTGCCACGATCACGCAGGGCGGAATCATGGGCGGCGTGAACTCCGGCATGAACGCCGTGCAGCGAGCCGAGGACCGTGCGGTCGCAGAGGATGCGCGGCAGGTCGCATTGACGAAAGCCGCAGACTTATTCAAGCCGCCGGCCGGCGTTGCGCGTGAACTGCCCGCCGACGCGGTGCTGGACGGCGAAGCGCCGCCCGCGGCCCCGGCTGTCGCGCCTGTCACTGTGCCGCCGGCCCCGGTGCCGGCGCCCATCGCCGCCGCGCCCACG
>NZ_JAEPRP010000055.1:8328-40817 GCF_016652895.1 Ensifer sp. SSB1 | reverse complement strand
CTTCGCGCTTGCCTATGTCGTTGCCAGAGGATTTCTCGGGCGGCAACAGTCGCGCGATACGACCCTTCCGCCGCTTCTCATTCCGGGGGTCGCAACCTTGGACATCGCCGTCACCGGCCACGCCATGCCGTTCTCCTGGGCGCATGAGATCAACATGCTCGCCTTTTCGGTCGGCAGCGTCATCGCCGCGGTCTTCGTTGCGCTCATCTTCTCGCGGCTGCGCCACGAAGACCCTCTTCCCCCGCTTGCCCGACCGTCATTGATGGTTCTCGTCGCGCCCTTCGCCGTCGGGTTCCTCGCCTATACCAATGTCACGGGCTCGGTCGACCTCTTCGCCACCGTCCTGTTTTACTTTGCGCTGTTTCTGATGCTCGTCCTTTCGCCGATGGTGTTCCGCTCGCATATTCCCTTCAGCATAGGCTGGTGGGCCATAAGCTTCCCGCTCGCGGCCCTGTCTATCGCCTTCTTCCGGTATGCCGCGTTCGTCGACAGCGCTATCCTCACCGGGCTGGCCGGGCTGTTCTTCCTGTTGCTTACCGGCGCCATCACGGTCGTTTTCTATCGGACGGCCAGCATTGTCCTGACCGGGAAACTGTTCGAGGTTCGCTAATGGCCGTTCACAAGGTCGCCATCGTCGCGATGCAAGGGGTGCAACTTCTCGACGTCATCGGACCGTCCGACGTCTTCGCGGAGGCCAACCGGCAGAGTGGCGCCGATTATTACTCGGTGGAGGTTATCAGCACTTCTGGCACCCCCGTACGAGGATCGTCGGGGCTCGCCCTCGTTCCTGACCGCTCGATCGAGCAGGGGATTTCCGATGTAGATACCCTGCTTGTTGCCGGAGATCCGCTCATTCAAGAACGGCCGTTACCGGCCTCACTCCTTGAATGGGTCAAGGAGGTTTCCGCCCGCGCCAGCCGCTTCGGATCGGTGTGCTCCGGCGCCTTCGTTCTTGGCGAAGCGGGCTTGCTGAATGGCAAACGCGCAACGACGCATTGGTCGCAAGCGGCAGAATTCAGCAAGCGCTTCCCGGACGTGAAGCTCGAGCCCAACCGGATTTTCACCAAGGACGGCAATGTCTGGACCTCGGCCGGTGTCACGGCTGGCATCGACCTGGCCCTTGCCATCGTCGAGAAGGACCTCGGCCTCGAGGTCGCCCTCAAGGTCGCGCGTGAGCTGGTTGTCTTTCTCAAGCGGCCGGGCGGCCAGACCCAGTTCAGCACCCTACTCGCCGGCCAGGTCGCGCAGAAGACACCCATTCGCGCAGCGCAGGATTTTATCGCCGACAACCTTTCTGCCGACCTCGGTGTCGCAGCGATCGCCAGACGCACCGGCATGAGCGAGCGGAACTTCTCCAGGCAGTTCAAACAGGATGTGGGCATGACGCCCGCCGACTACGTCGAGAGCATGCGGCTTGAGGCAGGGCGCAGGCTTGCTGAAGACACCACCATTCCGCTCAAAAAGATTGCCACGGATATCGGCTTCCATGACGATGTCGCCTTCCGTCGCTCCTTCGTCCGCCGATTCGGCACCTCGCCGGCCGCCTACCGCAAGAGCTTCGGGTCATAAGCGTCACCTGCAATGATCCGGTTTTCTGACGCCGCAACACCGGGAGCAGCCAATCATGTTCGATCTGATCATCCGTAACGCCAACCTTCCGGACGGGCGACAGGGTTTCGATGTCGGCGTCAAAGGCGGCAAGATCGCCGCGATCGAGAAGGTTCTTGTCGCAACGGCCGGCGGCGAAATCGATGCCACCGGCCGCTTGCTCAGCCCGCCCTTCTGCGATCCGCATTTTCACATGGATGCAACGCTGTCGCTCGGCCTGCCGCGCATGAACGTCTCCGGCACGCTGCTGGAAGGCATCGCGCTTTGGGGCGAGCTGCGCCCGTTGCTGACCAGGGAGGCGCTGATCGAGCGGGCGCTGCGCTATTGCGACCTCGCCGTCAGCCAGGGTCTGCTTGCCATCCGCAGCCACGTCGACACGTCCGACCCGCGGCTGGTGACGGCCGAGGCACTGCTGGAGGTGAAGGAGAAGGTCGCACCCTATATCGACCTGCAGCTCGTCGCCTTCCCGCAGGACGGCTATTTTCGCGCGCCTGAAGGAGTGGCGTCACTGAACCGCGCGCTCGACATGGGCATCGGCATCGTCGGCGGCATTCCGCATTTCGAGCGGACGATGGAGGATGGCGCCCGCTCGGTGGAAGCGCTTTGCCGGATCGCCGCCGACCGCGGCCTGCCGGTCGACATGCATTGCGACGAGACCGACGATCCGATGTCGCGCCACATCGAGACGCTGGCGGCTGAGACGGTCCGCTTCGGTCTTCAAGGCCGCGTCGCCGGCTCGCATCTGACCTCGATGCATTCGATGGACAACTACTACGTCTCCAAACTCATTCCGTTGATGGCGGAGGCCAAGATCAACGTGATCCCCAATCCGCTGATCAACATCATGCTGCAGGGACGCCACGACACCTATCCCAAGCGCCGCGGCATGACGCGGGTGAAGGAGTTGATGGCGGCCGGCCTCAACGTCTCCTTCGGGCACGACTGCGTCATGGATCCCTGGTACTCGATGGGATCGGGCGACATGCTGGAAGTGGCTCACATGGCCATCCATGTGACGCAGATGGGCGGGATCGAGGACAAGCGCAAGATCTTCGACGCCATCACCGTGAATGCGGCCAAAACCATGGGCCTTGAAGGCTACGGCCTCGACGTCGGCTGCAAGGCCGATCTCGTCTTGCTGCAGGCGGCCGATGTCAGCGAGGCCCTGCGGCTGAAGCCGAACCGGCTTTTCGTCATCAAGGCCGGCAAGGTCATCGCCAGAACGGCGCCGCGCATCGGCGAGCTCTTCCTCGATGGGCGGCCGGCCTCCATCGACATCGGGCTGGACTATATCCCGAAGACGACGGGTCGCTGAGCATCAGAGGCGGCGGACTTCAATCCTCGAAGTCGCCGAAAACGTTCTGCAATCGGGTCAGCTGCGCCACACGCTCGCCGACCTCGTCGCCGAGCACGACGATGACGTTGCTCAAGAGCAGGTCCATGACCGCGACCGTCGTCGCAGCCCCATCCCAGAGCGGACCATGGGAACCGGGCACGATGAGGCAGACGTCGGAAACCTCGGGCGCCCAAGGGCAGAACTCGTCGGTGAAGAGGATAACCTTGACGCCGGCCCGGCGCGCCTCCTCCGCCAAGGGCCGCGCCTTTGCGGCGAAGCGGCGCACGTCGTGCAGAAACAGCACCCGACCCTCGACGGAGCCGTCGAGCAGCTCGGCATAGGTGCCGTTGAGGCCGTCGACGAACTGCACCCGCGACCGGGTATAGGAAAGCTGGCTGGCGAAATATTGCGCGATGCCGCGCACGTTCTGATAGGCCGCGACATAGACCTCGCTGGCAGAGATCAACGCATCGATCGCCTGCTGCCATTCCGGCGCGGTCGTCAGCTCGTAGATCATGCCGAGATTATCGATCTGCTGCTGGATCAGACCGGCAAGCAGCTTGCCTTCGCGATTGTCGTCGCGAAGTCGGCCGACCGATCCCTTCACCTGCCAGGCTGGATTGTTGGAGCCGTCGCGCCTGAGCTCCAGTTTCAGCTCGTCGAGACCGTCGAAGCCCATGCGCCGGAGATAGCGCCCGACCGTCATCGGCGAAACCTCAAGCCGGGTCGCGATCGAGCGTGCCGTCTCGAAGGGAATGTCGGCGAGATTACGCTCGATGTAGTTGGCGATGAGCTTGTCCGATTTCGAGCGTCTGAGCTCGTCGCTGCGCACCAGCTTCAGGATTCGCTGTGCCACGTCCCCTCCCCTTGCATGATCGAAGCGGGACACCGGCAAGATTGCGCCGCATATCCCGCTCCGTCGCATCGCACATTTATTGCGCCGTCTTGACCTTGGTCCAGACCCGATCGAGCTGGCGCACGGCAGGGCCGAGATCTTCGAAGATCTGCAGCTTCTGCATGGTTTCCGGCGGCGGATTGATTTCCTTGCTATTCTTGATCTGCTCGGGGGTCAATTGTCGCGCAGGCACGTTGGCCGTGCCGTTCGTCTGCTGCTCGATGTTGAGCGCCGCCACTTCCGGACGGGTGTAGAACTGCATGAACTTGATGGCGTTGTCCTTGTTCGGCGCGGTCTTCAGAACGCAGATATCCTCCTGGTACATCGTCGCGCCTTCCTCCGGGATCACGTAGCCGAGATCCTTCGGATTGGCGAAGACGTCGACCATCGAGCCGACGAAGAAGTGACCGGCCGCCACGTCACCGGCCGCGACCATCGGGCGGGTGTCATAGGTGAAGGCGGCGACATCAGGCTTCATGGCGATGATCGTATCGGCCGCCTGCTGCAATTCGGCGGGGTCGGTGGAGTTGACCTTATGGCCATTGAGGATGAGGCCGACCGACAGCACCTCGCGCATGTCGTCGAGCAGCGTGAACTTCAGGCCCTTGGCCTTCGCTGTCTCGATCAGGTCGCGCCAGCCGGTCACGTCCTTGCCGAGCAATGTTCGGTTGTAGAGAATGCCGACCGTCCCGAACGCATAGGGCAGGCAATACTCGCCCTTCGGGTCGCTCTTGGCGCGCAGGAACGTCGGGTCGATGTTCTTGAAGCCCTCATAGGCGTTGATGTCGGTCTTTTCGAGCAGGTCGAGCTTGGCCATGATGTCCTGCATATGTACCGACGGGAAGACGATGTCGTAGCCCGTGGCGCCGCCCTGAATCTTCGCCAGCATCTCCTCGTTGGAGGAATAGGTCGAGAGATTGACCTTGATCTGGGTCTCCTCCTCGAACTTCTTCAGCACGGCCGGATTGATGTATTCGCCCCAGTTGTAGATGTTGAGCTCGGCTGCTTGCGTCGTCCCGAACAGGGCGGTCAGCGCCGCCAGGGAAAGTGCCACAGTGCGTGCACGGGTCGCGAAAGCTCTCCTGCCTCCGCGGGTCGTCCCGTTTGTCATCGTCATCGAAATTCTCCTCTGATGGTTCTGGCCGGACGGCCTGGCACGGCCTTTGCCGGCCGCTTCCGGATCACGGCTTCTCGTGGCCGTTGACTCCGATAGGCAAATGGTATCCATATATCGAAAACGCACAAGCGTTAATTGCATAACATTTTGGGGAACAGAAGTATGCAGAATTCCATCGTCCGGCTGGTGGAGGCGAGCAAGGCCTTTGCCACTCCGGAAGGCGGCACCGTGACCGCTCTCGACCGAATCAATCTCGATGTCCGCCGCAACGAGTTCCTGACCTTGCTCGGCCCTTCCGGTTGCGGCAAGACCACACTGCTGCAGGCGATCAGCGGCTTCGTCGAACTCGACGGCGGCTCGATCCTGATCGACGGCGAGGACATGACGGACCGGCCGCCCTATCGTCGCCCGGTCAACACCGTCTTCCAGAACTACGCCCTGTTTCCGCATATGACGGTCGGCGAAAACGTCGCCTATTCGCTGGAGGTTGCAGGCGTCGCTAAACCGCAGCGTCAGGAAAAGGTCGCGAGCGCCCTGAAGATGGTCGGGCTCGAAGGCATGGAAGCACGCAAGCCGCGCCAGCTCTCCGGCGGCCAGCAGCAGCGCGTGGCGCTCGCCCGCGCCATCATCGCCCGGCCGAAGCTGCTTTTGCTCGACGAGCCGCTGTCGGCGCTCGACAAGAACCTGCGCCAGGCGATGCAGATCGAGCTCAAGACGCTGCAGAACGAGCTCGGCATCTCCTTCATCTTCGTCACCCATGACCAGCAGGAAGCGTTGACGATGTCGGACCGTGTCGCGGTACTGTCAGGCGGGCGCATCCAGCAGCTCGATACGCCGCGCGCCATCTACGACCATCCGGTCAACACCTTCGTCGCCACCTTCATCGGCGCCAGCAATCTGTTCGAAGGCAGGCTCGACGGCGACCGGCTGATGACGGCTGACGGCATGGCGATCCGCCACCAGCCCTGCGACCGGAAAATCTCGACACAGGCGACAGCGCTGATCCGTCCGGAGCAGTTCTTCCTCGCCGAGGATAACGCCCCCTTTCCGACGATCGACGTCGATCTCGACCAGATCGTCTTCGTCGGTTCCACCTTCGAACTGTTCGGTCGCACCGCCGAAGGCCGCAAGGTCGTGGCCGAGGTCCCGGCCAACCGCCGCAATCTCGTCGGCACGGTTGAACAGACCCGCAAGGCGCGGCTTGCCTACGATCCCGCCGCCGTGCACCTGATCGGCGCGAATGCGGGGGCTGCGTGAGATGACGATCGCCAGTCGCCGCCGCTTCCAGCTTGCGCTCCTGCTCGGGCCCGTCTCGGCCTTTCTCGCCGTCTTCTTCCTCGGTCCGCTCACGATCATGATCGTGACGAGCTTCCTCGCACCCGGCCTTTATGGCGGGGTGGAATGGACCTTCTACCCGCATAATTTCGGCCGCATTCTCGGCTTCGCCGATCCGATGTTCGAGGAGTTCGACCCGATCTACATCGCGATCTTCCTGCGCTCGATCGAGATCGCCGCCCTGACGGTGCTCGCGACCCTCTTCGTCTGCTACCCCGCGGCCTTCTGCATCGCCCGGCTATCCGAGCGCTGGAAGAATTTCTGCCTGTTCCTGATCACGCTCCCCTTCTTCACCAGCCTGATCGTCCGCCTGTTCGTCTGGGTGCTGATCCTGCGTCAGACCGGCCTCGTCAACGAAGTGCTCCTATCCACGGGCCTGATCGAACGGCCGCTCGATCTGATCTACACCAAGGGCGCGATCATCCTCGGCATGACCTATGTGTTCATTCCCTTCATGTTCATGCCTGTTTATGCGAGCGTCGAGAAACTCGACTGGACGCTGGTGCGCGCCTCGCTCGATCTCGGCGCCGGCCCCGTGCGCACCTTCTGGCGCATCATCCTGCCCTTGACCGCACCCGGCATTGCCGGCGGCGCCGTCATCGTCTTCATCCCGGCGCTCGGCAACTTCGTCGTGCCGGCGGTGCTTGGTGGCGCCAAGGTGATGATGTTCGGCAACCTGATCGAACAGCAGTTCCTCGCCGCCCGCAACTGGCCCTTCGGTGCGGCGCTGGCGATGATGGTGATGAGCGTCATGCTGATCATGATGATCGCCCATGTGATCATCTCCGGACGGCGCAATGCCGCCGCCGCGGCACTGGCACGGTGAGCGCCCCATGAAGATCGCTCGATCCCTTTTCACCGGCGGCCTGCTTGCCTACACCGGCCTGTTCTTCGCCTTCATCTACATCCCGCTCGTGGTCATCGCCGTCTATTCGTTCAATGCCAATCCGGTGAACATGATGACCTGGACGGGCTTCACCACCGAATGGTACGCGCAGGTTCTCGGCTTCAAGACCAAGATCTCCGAGAGTGCGCTCTACATCGAATCGACCGGGCAGTTGCTGCAGGCGGTGTGGAACAGCCTCGTCATCGCCGCCTCCACCACAGCCATTGCGACCGTCTTTGGCACGGCGATCGCGATTGCCCTCTATCGCTTCGAATTCGTCGGCCAACGCTTCTATCGGGTGGTGATGTTCATGCCGATGCTGATGCCGGATATCGTGCTCGGCATCGCGCTCCTGATCTTCTTCGTCAATTCCGGCATCAATCTCGGCCTGACGACGATCATCATCGGCCAGTGCACCTTCCTGATCTCCTACGTCTTCATCGTCGTCTCGGCCCGCCTTGCCGGCATGGACCGCACGCTGGAACACGCGTCGGCCGACCTCGGCGCCAACGAATGGATGACCTTTCGCCGGGTGGTGCTGCCGCAGCTTTTCCCGGCGATCGTCGGCGGCGCGCTGCTCGCCTTCATCATCTCGATGGACGATCTCGTCATCACCTATTTCATCGCCGGCGTCGACGTCACCACGCTGCCGATGTTCATCTTCTCCATGCTTCGGCGCGGCATCAAACCGGAGATCAACGCCATCGCCGTGATGATGCTGACCTTCTCCTTCGTCGTCGCCTCGCTCGGCCTCTACCTTCGCTCCCGGCAGAAATGATCATGAACGACAAAACCTCTACGCCCCCCAGCGCCCGCGCCCGCGATATCGGCCTGCCCTTTTCCGGCCGCACCGGTTGCTTCAACGCCATCACCGATGTCGAAGGCATCGCCGTCGGTTTCCGCACCATCGAGGAGCAAACGCCGCGCCCCGGCCGCAAACGCCCAGTGCGCACCGGCGTCACCGCCATCCTGCCGCATGCCACCTCGGAAACGCCCGTCCCCGTCTATGCCGGCGTGCACCGCTTCAACGGCAACGGCGAGATGACCGGCACCCACTGGATCGAGGACGGCGGCTTCTTCCTCGGGCCCGTGATGATCACCAACACCCATGCGGTCGGCATGACGCATCACGCCACCATACAATGGATGCTGGAACGTTACCGCACGACCTACGACACCGACGATTTTCTCTGGCTGATGCCGGTGGTGGCTGAAACCTATGATGGCGTTTTGAACGACATCAACGGCCAGCCGATTACCGAAACCGATGTGCACGCGGCACTCGACGCCGCCACGTCCGGCCCGGTCCAGGAGGGCAATTGCGGCGGCGGCACCGGCATGATCGCCTATGGCTTCAAGGGCGGCACGGGTACGGCTTCCCGCGTTGTCGAGTTCGGCGGCCGCGACTACACGATCGGCACGCTGGTTCAGGCCAATCACGGCCAGCGCGACTGGCTGACGATCCGCGGCGTTCCGGTCGGCGAGCACATGCGCGATGGCACGCCGCAAAGCCAGATGCAGGAGCGCGGCTCGATCATCGTGGTGATCGCCACCGACCTGCCGATGGCGCCCCACCAGTTGAAGCGCCTGGCACGACGGGCGGCGATCGGGATCGGCCGCAACGGCACGCCCGGCGGCAACAATTCCGGCGACATCTTCCTCGCTTTCTCGACCGCCAACACCCAGCCAATGGCGCACAAGGCGCCGCCGCGCCTGTCGCTGGAAATCGTCAACGACGAACTGCTCGATCCGGTCTATCTCGCGACCGTCGACAGCGTCGAGGAAGCGGTGGTCAACGCGATGATCGCGGCGGAGGATTCCGGCGGCACGGCCCATGATCGCTTCAAGATCCAGGCGATCCAGCATGAGCCCCTGATGGAGGTGATGCGGGCCTATGGCCGATAGCCGACGGCCTTAGCGACACCTCGAGGGGCCGGTGACTTAGCCGGCTCCTATTGAGCCCACGCGCGCCCGACGCCAGTCGCTCGGGGCTTCGCCGACCCGCAGGCGGAAGAAGCGCGAGAAATAGGCGGCATCGGCAAAGCCAATCTCGTAGGCGATGTCTTCGAGCGGCCGGACGGTAAAGAGCAGCAGGCGCTTGGCCTCAAGCAAACGACGCTCGTTGATCAGTTCCTTGACCTGCATGCCGAAGGCGTCCCTGCTCGCCTTGGCAAGCAGGTGCGGCGTCGTGGCGAGCGCTTCGGTGTAGTGCCCGACGCTCCAATTCTCGCGGAAATGCAGGTCGATGAGCCGGCGGAGTTCCGTTGCCAAAATCGCCTGCGTCGGCAGCGCGGTGTCCGGCGCGGCCGCCGTCAGGCGGGCAATCTGGGTCAGCACCGCAGCAACCAGAGACGCGAGCATCCGCTGGGTGCCGGGAGCACCCCCGGCATATTCGTCGGCGACGATATCGAGCAACTCTGCGAGGCGGCGCCAATGCCGGTCTTCACCGTCGCCACGGATCATCGTGGGCGTGTCGAGCGGAAGCGTCGTGTTCTCACGGATCGAAAGCAGGGCACCATCGGCGACCGAAACGACGACCGCATCGCTCGTCTCCGGGTCGACCGAAAACCCGTGCACGATGCCGCTCGGCACGAAGCTGACGGCCGGTGCGGAAAAGTCCAATGGCTTGTCATCGATGAAGTAGGTTCCCCCGCCGCTCAGCCAGTAGGTGATCTGCCCCATCTGGTCGTGCTTATGCGCCTTCACCTGGCCCTGGTGCAGGTTCTGCCGTGCCATCACCGTCTCGACGTGGAAGAACCCGGGCTCGAGCTGTTGCTCCGGTTCGCCGTAGACGAAGAAACTTGGAATGCTGCTACTCATGCCCCACCCGAAAAAGTCCAAGTCATTTTGCCATTCTGTCCATGGCGGCTGACGATTTCAACGCCTAGCCTTGACGAAACTCAAGGGAGGAGAAAATGAGAGCAGAGGATTTCCGCGCCGACAGGACGCGGCCCTTCACCGGCGCCGAATATCTGGAGAGCCTGCGCGACGGCCGCGAGGTCTATATCAACGGCGAGCGCGTGCACGACGTCACCAGCCACCCGGCGATGCGCAACTCCGCCCGGTCGCTGGCACGGCTCTACGACGCGCTGCACGATCCGGCGAAGAAGGACATCCTGACATCGCCGACCGACACCGGTTCCGGTGGCTACACTCACAAGTATTTCCGCGTCGCCCGCTCTTCCTCCGATCTTGCCGCACAGCAGGGCGCGATCGCCGAATGGGCGCGCATGTCCTATGGCTGGATGGGCCGCACCGCCGATTACAAGGCGGCGCTGATGAACACGCTCGGCGCCAATGCCAACTGGTACGGCCCGTTCAAGGACAATGCGCTTGCCTGGCATAAACGCGCCCAGGAAGCCGCGTTGTTCATGAACCACGCGATCGTCAATCCGCCGATCGACCGCCACAAACCGGCGGATGCAGTCAAGGACGTGTTCGTCCACATCACCAAGGAAACCGACGCCGGCATCTACGTTTCCGGCGCCAAGGTGGTGGCAACCTCCTCGGCGTTGACGCACTATAATTTCCTGGCGCAAAGCTCGGCGACAGTGACGGAGGATCCCTCGCTCTCGGTCATGTTCATCGTTCCGATGAACGCGCCGGGCATCAAGATGTTCTGCCGCGTCTCCTACGAGCAGACCGCCAACACCGTCGGCCATCCCTTCGACTACCCGCTGTCGTCGCGCTTCGACGAGAATGACGCGATCCTGGTGCTCGACAACGTCTTCGTGCCCTGGGAGGATGTGCTGGTGCTGCGCGATGCCGCCAAGATCCTCTCCTTCCACCCGGCCTCCGGCTTCATGCACGGCTACTGCTTCCAGGGCTGCACTCGCTTTGCGGTGAAGCTCGATTTCCTCGCCGGCCTGCTCGCCAAGGCCTTGAGGGCGACCGGCGGCGATGCGTTCCGTGGCAACCAGGCAGCACTTGGCGAGGTCATCGCGCTCCGTCACATGTTCTGGAGCTTCTCCAACGCCATGGCCCACAATCCCATTCCCTGGGCCGACGGCGCGGTGCTCCCCAATCTGGAAGCCGCCCTTTCCTACCGCACCTTCATGTCGGAGGCCTATCCGCGCGTGATCGAGACGATCCGCAGGGTGATCGCGTCTGGCCTGATCTACCTGCCGTCTTCGGCGCGTGATTTCGGCAATCCCGAGATCGATCGTTACCTGGCGCAATATGTCCGCGGCTCCAACGACATGGGCCATATCGAGCGCATCAAGATCATGAAGCTGCTCTGGGATGCGACCGGCACCGAATTCGGCGGGCGGCACGCGCTTTACGAGCTCAATTATGCCGGCGCTCCCGAAGAGGTGCGGCTGCAGGTGCTGAAGGGCGCCGAGCGCGGCGGACGGCTGAAGGAAATGGAAGCGCTCGTCGACCAGTGCATGGCCGACTATGACGAGAACGGCTGGACCGGCAACACCTGGCTACCGCCACTCGACGACAGCGCCACCCTTCGCAGAGCAGCCGAGTGAGGCTGGCCATGGAACCGCTCGTTTCAAAGACCGAGTTTCGCAATGCGATGGCGCGGGTCTGCGCACCGGTCAACGTCATCACGACAAACGGACCCGCCGGACGCGGCGGGTTCACCGCCACCGCCATGTGCTCGGTGACCGACGAGCCGCCGACGCTGCTTGTCTGCATGAACCGGAATTCCGCCCAATGCGGGTTGTTCATCGACAACAGGCGCTTCTGCGTCAATGTGCTCAGCCACGACCACCGGGACCTCGCCGGCCATTTCGCCGGCGCGACGCAAGACATGGCGGCCCGCTATGCGGCAGCGGAATGGGTGGAAATGACCTCCGGCAGCTTTGCGGTCAAGGATGCGATCGTCTCGCTCGACTGCGAACTCTCCGAGGCGCGGCTCTTGGGAACGCATCACATCCTGATCGGCCGGGTTGTGGGCATCCGCTCGCGCAGCGACGGCAATGCGCTGCTCTACTTCGACCGCAACTATGTGCACGTGCCGACCCAGCTCGGAAGTTTCGGCGGCTAAGAAAAGGCGGGGGGATCCGCCAAACTCGGTCTCACAATGTCGGCTTTCGCCACAGAGCCGACGCAATCCACATCCACTTGCTGTTCAGCGCCTTTTGTTTTTTCCGTAAAACGCGTCTATTTGCCTGACGCGCAGTGAGAAAGGAAAACGGAATGGTGGTTGCTGAGCCAGCCGGACGGCCGACGGCGGACGCTAAAGGCAGGGAATTCGATCGCCTCGCCGCCCTTGGACACCTCGACATTCTCGACACGCCCAGGGATGAAGGTCTTGAACGGGTCGTGCGGCTGATCAAGCAGGTCTTCGCCATCGAGATCGGCATCGTCTCCCTCATCGATGCGCATCGCCAATGGTACAAGGCCTGCTCCGGACTTTCGGCCGACGAGGTTCCGCGCAAAGATACGTTCTGCCGATATGTCGTCGCCTCCGACGAACCCCTGGTCGTCAACGACGCCACGACGGACCCGCGCTTTTCACAGCATCCGGCCGTGACCGGTCCGGAACATATCCGGTTCTACGCGGGCGTCCCGCTCAAGACCAAGGACGGACACACGGTCGGAACCGTGTGCGCGATCGACCGCGCGCCGAGACACTTCACGGGCAAGGATCTGACGATCCTGACGGAACTGGCAGGCGTGGCGATGGACCGGATCGATCTGCTCCGGTCGGCCGCGACCGATGGGCTGACGGGAACGCTGACGCGACGGGCCTTCCGCGAGGAGGCGGACAAGCTGGTCTCGCTCGCCATACGGCACCAACACGACGTGTCCTGCATCGTCCTCGACGTCGACCATTTCAAGCGGGTCAACGATACGCACGGGCATGCGGCCGGGGACGACGTCTTGAAGGCCGTTGCCTCGATCTGCCAGTCCAAACTGCGGGCAAGCGACCTCTTCGGACGACTCGGCGGCGAGGAATTCGCCATCATGCTGCCGCATGTCGACGCGACAGGCGCGCTGGCGGCAGCGGAAAAGCTGCGGGCGGCCATTGCCGCGCAAACGATCCACGGTGAGTTTGGTCAGCTCGCTGTCACCGCAAGCTTCGGCACGGCGGCGCTATCGCTCAAGAGCAGGGATATCGGCACATTGCTCGCCCAAGCGGACGCGGCGATGTATCTCGCCAAGGCCGGAGGGCGAAACCGCTGCGTCGAATGGAGCAGTCTCGAAGCCGGCTATCCGCTCGGCCCGCGGCAGCGCGTACTGAAGGCCGGCACCATCCTCTTCGATGACAGGCATTCGCGGATCGACTGCACCATCCGGTCGCTGGGCGCCGATGGCGCCGCGGTTACGGTTTCGAATTCCGCCGGCATACCGCCCGAACTCGTCTTGGTCGTTGCGGGTGATGGTTTCGAAACCAAGTGCCAGGTGGTGGCGCGGGACCGGCAGAACCTCGAACTCGCTTTCGGATAGGCCTGTTCGCCCATGGGCATCCATCACGACACATGATGAAGGGGCGCCGGTTAGGCGCCCCTTCTCGCATTATTGCGGGATGCTATTCCGCGGCCGCCTCCAGGCCCTTCGGCGATGATGCAGGCTTGCCCTGGAACTTCTTGAACAGGAAGAAGTAGAGCTTGATGTACTGACCGACGAGAATGGCGTTCAGGATCGTACCTTCGCGGATGAACTTGACCTCGGCGAGGAAGAGCAGGCCGATACAGGCGGAGAGCACCAGCAGCGTGCAGTCGAAGCCGGTCTTGATGTTGCCCCACTTCCAGCCGGTGCGCTTGAAGATCGTGTTGACGAACATGTCGATCGGCATCAGCACGAGATTAGCGCGGATCATCAGGAACAGGCCGAAGGCGAGCGCCGCATCTGCAAAGACCAGCAATGCCACCCGGACTGGATAGGCTTCGAGCTTGATGAACTCGGTGATGCCCAGGTTGAAATCCAGGAAGACCGCCAGCACGAAAGCCGGGATCAGCGACGCGAAGTTCTTGAGCTTGAAGTCCTTGGGCAGGACCAGATAGGTCAGGAACAGCATGATCAGTTCGAGCATGAAGTTATAGGTGCCCTGGCTGAAGGGCGGATAGACCAGCGTCATGGTCCGCGTCAGGCTGCTCTGGGGTGAAATGCCGATGCCGGCCCGGATCGCCAGGCTGACGCCAAAGGTCAGCACGTAGATGCCGACGACATACATGATCCAGCGCCGCGTCAGGCTACCGGTATCGACGATTTCGGCTTCCGCCGCATTGTGTGCCATTGTTTCCTCCCTCGAAACGATGCGGGTTTGTTGCCCCGCCTGCCCATCGCCCCCTCAGCGATGCGCTTTTTAATCCCTCGGCATGCCCGCCCTTTGTCGCGACAGCATGCCACTTTCCTGGTGGACGGACGCCGAAGCGTCCGTCTGCTTTTTCTGAACGGCTCTAGGCCATGAAGCGGAACCGGTGCAACGAGATGAACAGGCTGAGCAGCTTGTTGACCACCGGTTCGCCTTCGTTGCGGTTGCCGAGAGCCTCGAGCGCTGCGTCGATCGCCGCGGCGCTGGCCGTCAGTTCCTCGACGCTCATGTTTGCCATGACGCCATAGATCTCGAGCGGCATGACGGCCTTCGCCACCTTCTCCTCGGTGACGATGCAGGCGCCGGCATGGGTATCGACCCGCTTGAGGCAATGGCACATTTCAGCGCTGTCCTGACCGACGACGACGAAATAGGGCTTCGGCGCCGGCCAGAAGGTCGCGACCGCGCCGCGATCGACATGCACGCCCTTGAACAGCCCGTTCACCACATGGCGCTTGCCGTCGGCATAACGCTGGACGACCGACAGCCGGCTCAGCTTTTTGCCCTCGTGCTCGGCAACGACCTTGCCATCCATCAGCGGAACCCAGATTTCCTGGTAGAATTTGGCGTGGCCGCGACCGTAGACGTCGAACAGATAGACCTTGGCCTGCGTGCCGTCTTCCGACACCTCCAGGGGCACGATGTCCAGTTGCTCAGGCGTCAGATCGGCAAGACCTGTAACGCCGTCCTTGCACATGCCGGAATAGTCGATGTCGGCGTTCTTCAGGAGCTTGCGGTCCTTCGCGACCAGTTCGCCATCCTTGAACACGTAGAGCGGATTGATCTTCGACAGGCTGTCGGTGAGCACGATATCGGCAAAGCGGCCGGGCGTCAGCGAGCCGATTCTGTCTTCCATGTGGAACGAACGGGCTGTGTTGTAGGTCGCCATCTTGATCGCATGGATCGGGTTGATGCCCATCTCGGCTGAGAGCGAAATGATCCAGTCCATGTGGCCCATGGTCAGCAGGCGCTCGATCGAGATGTTGTCGGTGCAGAGCATGAAATTGTCCGTCGGCCATTTGCGGTCGACGATGGCGCGCAAGAGCACCTTGATCACCTCGCTGCTGCCGACCCCAAACTTGATGTGGGTCGGAAAACCGTAGCGGATGCTCTTCTCGATGTCCTTCTCATTCCAGACGTCGTGATTGTTGGAAACGCCGATTGCCGGCAGGTAGTTGAGGATCATGTCCGAAAGCGCGGTGACGCCCCAGTGGCCGTTCATGAAGCCGCCCTTGGCGCGAACCCAGGCCGCCTTGCGGAAATCGTCGTCGTTGCCGGAGCTGTAGGTGAAGTGTTCGAATTCCCCGAGGCCGATCACCGGTTCCATGTTGAGCACGGCTTCCGTCACCGATGCCGCCGTCTTCTTGCCCGGCGCGAAAGCATAGAGCCGGTAGGGCAGTTGATCGTAGTCCTTGAAGAGTTTCTCGGCGGCTTCAATGCCTTCCTTGCCAGCGGCGCTGAGCAGATCCAGGCATTCGGCATAGATCGTCGTCGTGCCGCAGGGCACCATCGCCTCGGCGAGTGCCGTCGGATGCGCGAGCTGGGATTCGAAATGGATATGCGCGTCGATCAGGCCAGGGATCGCGTAAAGACCCTTGCCATCGAAGACTTGCCTGACCTTCAAGACGGTCTCGTCCGGATTGAGCGCGACGATGCGCTTGTCATAGACAAGAATGGATCCCTGGTAGACGGTCTCGCCGTGGACATCGAGGATGTTCAGGTTCTTCAGGAGAAGATCCGCTTCCCCCTCGCCGTTCAGGATATCGAAGATGGCGCGCACCTTTTCGTAATGCGCGGCTTCAGTCTGGTTCACGAATAATCCTCCACTTTCATAGTCGTCGGCGCCTGCCGATAACCCGCCATACTCAGCGGGTGCGGTGCCGGCAGCGCGCCCCTCGCCAACCATAAGAAGTCATTGCACCGCTTCCGAAAAGCAGTATTTTCTGCTCGTATTGTTCGCTTTTCGAGAACGCTCAATCCGGGGAAGACCATGCTGCATTCACGTGTGCTGCGCTATATCGACGAAGTGGCGCGCTCAGGCTCGATCCGCGGGGCGAGCGAACGGCTGAACGTTGCTGCCTCGGCCATCAACAAGCACGTGCTGCAGCTTGAGGAGGATATCGGCGAACCGCTGTTCGAGCGGCTGCCGCGCGGCCTCAGGCTGACGCCGGCCGGCGAAATCCTTGTTGCGCATGTGCGCCGGACGATGAAGGAATATAGCCAGGTCGAAGCCGAGATCCGCGACATCAAGGCGCTGCAGAGCGGCGAGGTGATCATCGCCACCATGAACGGCCTTGCCGGCGGCATCGTGCCGAAGGTCGCTGCGATCTTCGGAGCCCGCCACCCGCGTCTCAAGATCACGATCCGTGTGATGTTTGCGCGCGAGATCGTTCAGGCGGTGGCCGACGGCGAGGCCGACCTCGGCTTTGCCTTCAGTCTCCCGCCGACGCCGCAGGTCGAGACACTCTGGAAGATGGACACCCGCCTCGGGGCGGTCGTTGCTCCGGAACATCCGCTCGCCGGCATGGAATCATTGCCGCTCGCCTACTGTCAGCCATACCCGCTGATCTTTGCGGACAAGTCGATGCAGATTCATGGCATCGTCGCCGACGCCTTTGCTCAGGCCGGGCTGACGGTCGAGCCGAGCTATCTCACCAACTCCATCGAGGCGATGAAGTTCCTGGCCGCGGCCGGTGACGGCATCGCCTTCCTCAGCAAGTTCGATATCACCGAGGAACAGCGCAACGGTGTGCTGACATACCTGCAGATCCGCGACCGGACCTTTGCGAAGAACGTGCTTTCGCTGGTGCAGCGGGAAAGGCGCGGCCACGGCCTCGCCGCCGCGATGTTCGCCGAGGAGATCATCCGGGCCTTGCGGGCGACGGTGGAATAGCCGGCTCACCAACGTCGATGCCGCTTTGCTCGCTTGGTCAGAACTGAATCCAGGCCGTTTTCAGATCGGTGTATTTGTCGAGCGCGAGCAGCGACTTGTCATGCCCATTGCCGGACTGCCTGACGCCGCCTAGCGGCACCGTATTGTCGGCACCGCCATAGGTGTTGACGTGCACGACGCCGGCGCGGATGCCGCGCACCATGCGGTGTGCGCGTGACAGGTTTGCCGTCCAGACGGCCGACGCCAAACCGTAGTCGGTCGCGTTCGCGATCCGGAGCGCGTCCGCCTCGTCGTCGAACGGAATGACCGCGAGCACGGGGCCAAAGACCTCTTCCTTCGCCAGCTTCATCTCCGGCTGAACGTCGAAGACGGTCGGCTGCATGTAATAGCCGCCGGTCTCCTCAAGGATACGTTTGCCGCCCCAAAGCAGGCGCGCGCCTTCGCCTTCGGCCTCGCGGACGAATTCGAGGTTCTTCTGCAGTTGCACATCGCTGGAGACGGCGCCGGCCTCGGTCGAAAGAAGCAGCGGGTCACCGATCTTCAGGCCCGCCGCAATCGCCGCCACCTTCTCCGAGAAGGCTTCGTGGATCGAGCGCTCGACCAGAAGCCTGGAGCCGGCGACGCAGACCTGGCCGGAATTGCGGAAGATGCCATAGGCGGAAATGCGCGCGGCCTGATCGAGGTCCGGCGCGTCGGCAAAGACGATGTTCGGCGACTTGCCGCCGAGTTCGAGGTAGACGCGCTTCAGGTTCGAGCGCGCGGAGTATTCGAGCAGCCGGCGGCCGACGCCGCCAGAACCGGTGAAGGCGAGAACATCGATATCGCCATGCAGCCCGATCGCTTCGCCCGTCGTCGCGCCGCGGCCGGTGACGACATTCAACACGCCTTCGGGCAAACCGGCCTCGGCGCAGATCTCAGCGAGCCTCAGCAGGCTGAGCGATGCGCCCTCGGCAGGCTTCAGCACGACGGAGTTGCCGGCGGCAAGCGCCGGCGCGATCTTCCAGGCGCCGATCATCAGCGGGAAATTCCAGGGAACGATCGCGGCGACCACGCCGATCGGCTCGCGATGAATGAGGCCGAGGATGGTCTCGGCCGTCGGTGCGATCTCGCCATAGACCTTGTCGAGTGCCTCGGCATAGTAGCGGAAGGTGCCGGCAGCACTGCCGGGCTCGGCCTTCAACGCCATCGAGATTTCGGTGCCATTGTCGCGTACGCCGAGGACAGCCAGCTCCAGCGCCTGCGCCTCGATGATCTCGGCGATGCGCGTGAGAACCTTCTTGCGCTGGGCCGGTGCAGCCTTCGACCAGCTTCCCTTTTTGAAGGCGGCGCGGGCCGCCCGGACCGCGGCATCGACATCCCCGGCTCCCGCATCGGCAATCGTCGTCAGATGCGTCCCGTCAATCGGCGAGACGACGTCGAGGGTCTCAGCCGAGAGGCTCTCCTGCCAACGGCCGCCGATGAACAGTTTCTGAGCCGCGACCGGCAGGTTGCGCAATTGATCGATCTTGTCCTGCATGGTGTCCTGTCCCGTTTGTTGCAGGCATGGCGGCGAGCCGCCATGCCCAAAAGCGATGCTCCCGAAAGATCAGACCTCCTGGCCGGCGCCCAGGCGGGCGAACTCGATCGGGCTGCCCGATTTCAGCGATGCCGCCAGGAAGAGCCCAATGACCCCGAAGATCACCACCAGCCCCGGCAGGAACACGGCGAGCATGCCGGTAGCGCCGGCGAGATCGCCGAAATTGGCCGCGATCGCGATGATGACGGCAACGAGGATCAAGCCGGTGATAACAGGAATGACCTTGGTCACCAGCGGGTTCGTTTCAAGTCCGGGATTGCGGCTGAAGAAGGCGACGATGGCAAAGGCGGTAAAGGCCATCAGCGTCATGACCGCAAGCGTGCCGACGTTGGTCAGCCAGGAGAACAGCGCCAGCACCGGATCCTGACCCGTCGCTGCAAAGAGCGCGACGACGAGAATGGCGATGACCGTCTGGATCAGCGAGCCGACATGCGGGCTGTGATAGACCGGATGGGTGACGCCGATCGGGGCCGGCAGCAGCCGTTCGCGGCCGGCGACATAGAGATAACGCGCGACACCATTGTGGAACGCCAGCACGCCGGCGAAAAGGCTGGTGACGAAGAGTACGTTCATCAGCGGCGGCAGCCAGCCACCGGCGTAGCGCTCGGCGAGGCCAAAAAGGAAAGTGGTCGGATCGGCAAGACCCTGCAGTTCCGGCACCAGCTTGTCGGCACCGGCGGCGTTCACCATCAGCCAGGAGGTGAACATGTAGAAGATGCCGATGATCAGCACGGAAATGTAGGTCGCGCGCGGCACGGTCTTTTCCGGATCGCGGGCCTCTTCGCTGTAGATCGTCGTCGCCTCGAAGCCGATGAAGGCGGCAAAGCAGAAGAGAATGCCGATCGACGGCGAGCCGGAGAGGATGGCCGAGGGGGCGAACGAGACCGTGCCCAAACCGCCGTCGCCGCCCTTGGCGAGGATCGCGACGTCGATGACGAGCACGACTAGATATTCGAGGATGACGAGGACGGTCAGCACCTTGGCCGAAAGGTCGACGCGGCGATAGCCGAGAATGCCGACCGCGGCGATGCCGACGAAGGTCCAGACCCACCAGGGCAGATCAATCCCCAAGCCGGCGAAAAGCCCGGCGGTTGCCGCGCCGAAGAGGCCGAAGACGCCGATCTGCATGGCGTTATAGGCGAGGATCGCGATCATCGCGGCGGCACCGCCCATCAGCCCGCCGAGGCCCTGCGCCGTATAGGCGTAAAAGGCGCCGGCGTTTCGGATGTGCCGCGCCATGGCGACATAGCCGACCGAGAACAGAAGCAGGATCAGCGTGACGATCAGGAAGGTGCCGGGAATGCCCGCACCGTTTCCGAGCATCATCGACAGTGGAACACCGCCGGCAACCGCGGTCAGCGGTGCGGCGGCGGAAACGACGAGAAAGGTGACGGCGCCGACGCCAAGGGCGTTCTTGCGCAATTGGTTCGCCCCGGTCACGGGCGCGGGTGAATTGGTCATGGTCTTGGCTCCCCTTGCTGGCGCGAACGCCTTTTCGCCTCCGGTCCTTCTCTCCGGCGGCTGCTCCCTGAAGCGGACTTGAGGCGCGGGGCTTGCTTTTTGTCTTTGCCGCGCAAGTCTTTCGGTTCATTATTTGAACCTCAGCTTCAAATATAGACTTGCAAATTGCATCTGGCCCTGTCAAGTTATTTCGCATGTTAAGTATCTCGACCCGAAGTGACCGGGAGAGCGGGCCTACCGCTCCTTAGGAGGGAACAGGCGAGAGGACTGACGGGGCGCTCGACAACGGAGGAATGGATGAGCACCATCGGTAAGGCCCTGACTTTGCTCGACGCGATCTCGCGCCTGGAGAAGGAAGCGGGCTTGAGCGACATCGCCCGCCACTGCGGGCTCGACAAGGCGACGGCCAGACGCTTCCTCGTCGAACTGGAAAAACACGGCTTCGTCGAGCAAGACATGGAAACGCGGCGCTATCGACTTGGCGGCGCCCCGGTGCGGCTGGCCCGCATCCGCGAGACGCGCTTTCCGTACTTGAGCGTCGCAACGCCGTTTGCGCGGGAACTCGCGGGCCTTGCGGGCGAGACCGTTCACCTCTCCGAATACTCAGCCGGCCGCCTGTCGACCATTCACGTCGAGGATTCTCAGCGCGCCCATCGCGTCATCGTCGATGTCGGCAGCATCCTACCTTTCCATGCGACGGCGTCCGGTCTCGGCTTTCTCGCCTTCTGCCCGCAGAAGGACATCGACACGGCGCTTTCGGCGCCGCTTCAAGCCTTCACCGACCACACGCTGACCGACCCGGCGGCGCTGCGCCAGACACTCGGCGAGACGCTCCGGCGCGGCTACTCGATCTGCCACCACGGGCTCGAAACCGGCGTCGTCAGTGTCGCCGCCCCGATCCGAGCGCCCGGCAGCACGCCGGTTGGCGCGATCGCGATCGCCGCCCCCGCAACACGGGCCGACAAGGAGACGGTGGAACAGATGGGCCGTGCCGCAATGGCTGCCGCCCGACGCATTTCCGAAAGACTTTTCGGGTTGGAGCAGGTTGCTGCCGATCCGCTGGCAAGGAGGGCCGGCTGATGAATGCAATGAACCGTCTCCCCAATATCCTGGTCGTGGGTACGGGAGACACCAAATGCGACGAACTCCAGTTCATGGCGTCCGTCATCCGCGAAGCCGGCGGCCTGCCTGTGATGATGGATGTCAGCATTCTCGGCGACCCGCCCTACCAGCCCGAATATTCCCGCCACGACATTGCCGAAGCGGCCGGGGTCACGATCACAGCCATCGCCGAAAGTGGTGACGAACACAGCGCCATGGCGCTGATGGCGGAAGGTGCTTCCGCCCTCACCCGCTCGCTCTATGAGGCCGGTCAGGCCGATGGCGTCATCATCCTCGGCGGCTCCATGGGCACCGATCTCGCGCTCGATGTTGCCGCTGCCCTGCCGCTCGGCGTGCCGAAATTCATCGTCTCGACGATTGCCTATTCGCACTTGCTTCCACCGGAGCGCATCGCCCCCGACCTGATGATGATCCTCTGGGCCGGCGGGCTCTACGGTCTCAATGGCATCTGCCGCTCGGTGCTTTCCCAGGCCTGCGGCGCCGTTGTCGGTGCCGCGCGTTTTGGCAGCAAACCGGATGGATCGCGGCCGCTGATCGGCATGACCTCGCTCGGCTCGAGCTGCCTCAAATACATGAAATACCTCAAGCCCGAACTCGAACGTCGCGGCTATGACGTCGCGGTCTTCCATTCGACCGGCATGGGCGGGCGCGCTTTCGAGGCCATTGCCGCGCAGAAGGGCTTCACCGCCGTCTTCGACTTCTGCATCCAGGAGGTCAGCAACCATCACCACGGTACGGTCGTCACGTCAGGGCCGGACCGGCTGGAAAATGCCGGACGCTCCTGCATCCCGCAGATCGTCGCGCCGGGGGCCGTCGACATGGTTGACCTCCCGGCTTGGCAGCCGGTTCCCGAAGTCTTCGCTGACCGCCCTTACCATGCTCACAACCGGTTGCTCGGCTCAGTGACCACCTCGGCCGAAGGGCGGCGCGAGATCGCCCGCGTCATCGGCGGCAAACTTGCCGGCACTGGCGCCGAAGTCGCCTTCATCCTGCCACTTCGGGGCATCCAGGAATGGGACCAGCCGGACCAGCCGCTGCATGAGCCGGAAGCCCTCGACGCCTTCATCGACGAGATGCGCCGCCAGATCCCGTCAGGCGTCGCGCTGCACGAGGTCAACAGCCACATCAATGCGCCGGAATTTTCGAAGGTAGCGCTCGCCATTTTCGACGACTGGGTGGCGCGCGGCATCGTGCCCGAGGGCCGGCCATGACGAACGGCATGACCGATAAGGCATTGATCCTCGACTTCGGCGGCGTCGTCACCCGAACGCTGTTCGAGACCCACGCTGTCACCGAACGCGCACTCGGCCTTGCGCCGGGCACGCTCACCTGGCGCGGCCCTTTCGATCCCGCAACCGATCCTCTTTGGGCCGCCATGCAGCGGCGCGAGATCACCGAACGGGACTATTGGACGACACGCACCCGCGAGGTGGGACAGTTGCTCGGCGAGGACTGGGCAGACATGAAGACCTTCGTGCAGCGGGCGCGTGGGGCGGAACCGGAACTGGTGCTGCGGCCCGAGGCACGCGACGCGATCCTGACCGCCCACAGGGCGGGGATTCGGCTCGCCATCCTCTCCAACGAACTCGACCTTTTCTACGGCGTCGCCTTCCGCGAGCGGTTCCCGCTGATCGAGCTTTTCGAGACCGTCGTCGACGCCACCTACACGAATATCCTAAAGCCCGATCCGCGCGCCTACGAACTGGTGCTGAGCCAGCTCAATCTGCCGCCCGAGGCCTGCGTCTTCGTGGATGACCAGTTGAAGAACATCGAGGGTGCGCGGGCCGTCGGCCTGCCTCACGTCCATTTCGACGTCACCCGTCCCGCTGAGAGCTATGCCAGAGCACTTCGGATGCTTGGCCTCGAACTGACAGGAGCATGACCATGCGCGAAACCAACTTCCTCATCGAGAACAACGCCCGCCATCTCTGGCACCCGATGGCGCATCCAGCCGAGATGCAGGCAACGCCGCCTCGCATCATCAACGCCGGCGAAGGTGTCGAGATCGTCGATATCCATGGCAAGAAGGTGCTCGACGCCGTCGGCGGTCTCTGGAACGTCAATCTCGGCTATTCGTGCGAACCGGTGAAGGAAGCGATCCGCCGCCAGCTCGACGTGCTGCCCTATTATTCGACCTTCCGCGGCACCACCAATTCGCCGCTGATCGAGCTTTCCTACGAGCTCGCCGAATGGTTCCGCGAGGATGGCCTCACCCGGTCCTTCTTCACCTCGGGCGGTTCGGACTCGGTCGAGACCTGCCTCAGGCTTGCCCGCCAGTATCACAAGCTCAACGGCCAGCCGGAGCGCACCAAGTTCGTTGCGCTGAAGAAGGGCTATCACGGCACCCATTTCGGCGGCGCCTCAGTCAACGGCAACGCCAATTTCCGCCGCAACTACGAGCCACTGCTTCCGGGCGTCTTCCATCTGCCGGCGCCCTATACCTATCGCAACCCATTCGACACGACCGATGGCGCCGTCATCGCAAAGGCAATCGCCCGGCTCTTCGAAGACGAGATCGCCTTCCAGGGCGCTGACACCATCGCAGCACTGATCATGGAACCGGTGCTCGGCGCCGGCGGAGTGATCGTGCCGCACGAGACCTTCATGCCGCTGATGCGCGATATCTGCGACCGCCACGGCATCCTGCTCATCGCCGACGAGGTGATCACCGCCTTCGGCCGCACCGGCGCCTGGACGGGCTCGCGCCTCTTTGGCGTCAAGCCGGATTTCATGTCGACCGCCAAGGCGATCACCAACGGCTACTATCCCTTCGGCGCCGTGATGATCGCCGACAAGGTGGCCGAGGTCTTCGAAAACAACAAGACGGCCGCCGGATCAATCGGTCACGGCTACACCTATTCCGGCCACCCGGTGGGTGCCGCGGCAGCGCTCGCAACGCTGAAGGAAACGCGCAAACAGAACGTGGCTGCGAATGCCGGTGCGCGCGGCGAGGAGCTGATGGCCGGTCTCGTAGCACTCAAGGATCGGCACGCGCTGATCGGCGACGTGCGCGGCAAGGGTCTGATGTGCGCGCTCGAACTGGTCTCGGACCGCGACAAGAAGAGCGGTGCGGCGAAGGATGTGGTGCAGAAGGTCCAGGACGCGACCTATGACGCCGGCGTCATGGTGCGCACGTCAGGCGCCAATGTCATCCTGTCGCCGCCGCTGATCATCACGGCCAGCGATGTCACCCGTATCCTCTCGGCGCTGGACACCGGCCTGACCGCTGCAAGAGGATAGGACATGACCGACAATCGGGACCTGATCGCGCGCCGCGAGCGGCTGCTCGGGCGCAACATGTCGCTGTTCTACGAGGAGCCGGTGCATCTGGTGCGCGGCGAAGGCGTGTGGCTCTATGACGCCGACGGCCGCCGCTATCTCGACTGCTACAACAATGTGCCGCATGTCGGCCATTGCCACCCGCGGGTGACCGAGGCGATCGCCCGGCAGGCGTCGATCCTCAACACTCATACGCGCTATCTGCACGAAGGCATTCTCGACTATGTCGAACGGCTGACCAGCACCTTCGACAAAAGCCTCGACACGGCGATCCTCACCTGCACCGGCAGCGAAGCGAACGACGTGGCGCTACGCATGGCCCAGGCGATGACCGGCAAAACCGGCGTGATCGCAACCGATCACACCTATCACGGCAACACCACGGCCGTGTCGCAGCTTTCGACCCGCATGCCGCCGGTCGGCGGCTTTGGCGGCCATGTGAGCCACGTGCCGGCGCCGGACAGCTACCGGCCGCTTGGGCACGAGCCGGGCGCCGCCTTTGCCGCGGCCTTCACCGCCAAGGTAGAAGAGGCGATCGCCTCGCTTGAGCAGAGCCCGCACGGCTTCTCGGCGCTGATCATCGATCCCTTCTTTGCCAATGAGGGCTTTCCGGACTTGCCGTCAGGCTTTCTCGATGGCGCCGTTGCCGCCGTCAGAAAGGCCGGTGGCCTCATCATTGCCGACGAAGTCCAGCCGGGCTTCGGCCGCACAGGCGGCCATATGTGGGGACATCAGAAGGCAGGCATCGTGCC
This sequence comes from Ensifer sp. SSB1, assembly GCF_016652895.1. Lineage (NCBI taxonomy): Bacteria > Pseudomonadati > Pseudomonadota > Alphaproteobacteria > Hyphomicrobiales > Rhizobiaceae > Ensifer > Ensifer sp. SSB1. The sequence continues at coordinate 15,284 of NZ_JAEPRP010000055.1, read as the reverse complement.
TAATATCGTCACGCTCGGAAAGCCGATGGGCAACGGTCATCCGATCGGTGGCGTGGTGGCGGGTGCCGACACAATCAACGCCTTCCGCAAGGCATTTCGCTATTTCAACACCTTCGGCGGCAACCCCGTATCCTGCGCCGCCGCCATGGCCGTGCTGGACGTGATCGAAGACGAAAAGCTCATCGAGAACGCCGCCACCGTGGGCGCCTATGCCAAGTCGGGTCTAACGCGACTTGCCGACAAACATGGGGTGATCGGCAACATCAGGGGCAGCGGCCTGTTCTTCGGCGCCGAACTCGTCACCGATCGTGAAGCCAAAACGCCCGCAAGTGATCTCGCGACGAGGGTGATCAACGACATGCGCGACCGCGGCATCCTGATGGGCAAGCTCGGCATCCACCAATGCACGACGAAAATCCGGCCGCCGATGCCGTTTACCCGCGACAATGCCGATCTCATGCTGTCGATGCTCGACGACGTACTTTCGGGTCTGTGAGCCGACGATGGTCGCCGACCTTCCCAAACTCTTTCGTGATGCGCTCGACGATCGGGCGCGTCAGGCGCTCGTCCATTGGGGTGTCGCCGACCAGCAGCCGGAGCTGCTGAAATACCGGGAAAACGCGGTGTTTCGCGTTCGGCTCGCGGATGGCCGCCCGGCAGCCCTTCGGCTGCACCGCGCCGGCTATCACGGCGAAACGGCCCTTCGCTCGGAATTGCAATGGATGGCAGCACTCGGCGACGGCGGGCTCTCGGTGCCGCGGCCGATCGCAGCAATGGACTGGAACCTGCTGGTTGCCCTGCCGGCAGAAGGAGCGTTTGCAGCACAGCACGCCGACGTCATCGGCTGGATGGAAGGCGCGCCACTGGGGGAGAGTGGGAAACCGCTAGCCCAGGCGCCCGAAAGGCTCGCCCAGATCTTTTCGACACTCGGCGCCTCCATGGCCGAGATGCACACGCTCGCGGACCGCTGGGTAGCGCCGCACGGCTTCATCAGGCCGGCCTGGCATGCTGACGGCCTGCTCGGTGAGAAACCCTTGTGGGGCCGGTTCTGGGACTGCAAGGGCCTGTCTTCGGCCCAGATCGCCGCGCTTTCAGTCTTGCGGAACGATCTCGCGCAGCAGCTTGCAAAGCTTCCGACTCCGGCTAATGACTTCGGTCTCATACACGCGGACCTGGTCCGGGAAAACGTGCTCGTCACTGAAAAAGGCGTGACCTTCATCGATTTCGACGATGCTGGTTACGGCTTTCGCCTGTTCGATATCGCCACGGCGCTTCTGAAGAACCGGCACGAGCCGGCCTATGACACGATTGAGGCCGCCCTCATCGTTGGCTATCGCAGCCGGCGCAACCTCACGGATGACGCGCTCTCCTGCCTGCCGCAGTTTCTCGTGCTTCGCAGCCTCACCTATATCGGCTGGTTCGCCGCGCGGCCGGAGCTGCCGGGCGCGCACGAACGCGTCCTGCGCTACGCGGACGAGACGCTGGCGCTTGCCGAAGAATTGGGCTTCAGATGATGGGGGCGCTGTCGCAGAACTCAGTCGTTGAGGCTGGCGAGTTCGTCGAGCATATCGAGCAGGACTTCAACGCGGTCGTGGCCGTAGCGCGCTTCGAGCTCCTCGTAGATCGCCCGGCTTTCCGGGCTGACATCGGCGATCACCCGCATGCCCTCCGGCGCGATCTCGAGCAGAACGCGCCTGCCGTCATCGGCGTCCTTGTGCTTGGTGATCAGGCCGCGCTCCTCGAGAGAGCGGATGATGCGCGTCAGGCTCGGCGCCAGGATGAAGGCCTTGTCGGCCATCTCGGACGCATCGACCCGACCGGTTTCGGCGAGGATGCGGATCACCCGCCACTGCTGTTCGGTAATGTCATGGCGGGCGAGCATCGGGCGGAAATGCGCCATGACCGCTTCACGCGCCCGCAGCAGCGCGATCGGCAGCGATCGGCGCGTATTGTGCGGCAAAAGGGCGTCGGGACCGAGATCGGTCTTGGTTTTTTCACGGCTCATGGGCGTTCTATCCGACATTTTCTTTCGTTCCGCAATCGGCAGGCAGGGACGGAGACGGCGCGCTGCTTGACACCGTCATCAATTTCGTTAACGTGTTAAATATATGAGAGCGCATCGGGAGGAAAGATGCCGCATCTAACAATGGAATATTCGGGCAACCTCGACACCAAGGTCGACTTCGCCCGCCTCTGCCGGACCGTGCACAAGACGATCCTCGGCACCGGCCTTTTCGAGCTCGGCGCCGTCAGGGTGCGCACGATCCGCAACCAGGACTATGCGATCGCCGACCTGATGCCCGAGAATGGCTTCATCGACATGTCCTTCCGCATCGGACGTGGCCGCACGGAAGCTGAAAAGAAGGCGACCGGCGAGGCGATTTTCGAGGCCGTCAGCGATGAACTTTCCGAGCTCTTCGCCACACCGCATTTCGCCCTGAGCCTCGAAATCCGTGAGATAGATCCGGAGCTGAGCTGGAAGAAAAACGCCATTCACCCCCGGCTGCGCGCCTCCAAAGGCTGAGCGCGGTCCTCCCACAAAAAAAAGCAGCAGTGCGCGGCGACAGCCTGCGCCAGCATTGGAGAACACCATGTCCAAGCTCAACGAAAACCTCGCCAAGGCGGAACGCTACCTTGCCCGCTTCAAAAGCGAAGGCGTGCTCAACCACATCAACGGCGAGGCGGTCCCTTCGCTCGATGGCGAGACCTTCGAGACGATCTCCCCGATCGACCTGAAGCCGCTGGCGAAGATCGCGCGTGGCAAGGCGGCAGATATCGACCGCGCCGCCAAGGCCGCCAAGGCGGCATTTGCTGGATGGGCCGCAATGCCCGGCGAGACGCGCAAGAAACTCCTGCACAAAATCGCCGACGCGATCATCGCGCGCGCCGAGGAGATCGCTTTCGTCGAGTGCATGGACACCGGACAATCGCTGAAGTTCATGGCCAAGGCGGCGCTGCGCGGTGCCGAAAACTTCCGTTTCTTTGCCGACCGGTCGCCGGAGGCGCGCGACGGCAAGGTGCTGCGCGGCGAAAACCAGATCAACATGACGACTCGGGTGCCGATCGGCCCCGTCGGCATCATCACCCCGTGGAACACGCCCTTCATGCTGTCGACCTGGAAGATCGCCCCGGCGCTCGCCGCCGGCTGCACGGTCGTGCACAAGCCGGCGGAATTCTCACCGCTGACCGCGCGGCTGCTGGTGGAGATCGCCGAGGAAGCCGGTCTGCCGAAGGGTGTGTGGAACCTCGTCAACGGCTTCGGCGAGGATGCCGGCCGGGCGCTGACCGAACACCCGGACATCAAGGCGATCGGCTTTGTCGGCGAAAGCCGCACCGGCTCGATGATCATGAAGCAGGGCGCCGACACGCTCAAACGCGTCCACTTCGAGCTTGGCGGCAAGAACCCTGTCATCGTCTTTGCCGACGCCGATCTCGAACGCGCCGCCGACGCCGCCGTCTTCATGATCTATTCGCTGAACGGCGAGCGGTGCACATCCTCCTCGCGTATGCTGGTCGAAGACAGCATCTACGACCAGTTCACGGCACTGGTTGCCGAGAAGGCGAAGCGCATCAAGGTCGGCCATCCGCTCGACCCCAAAACCGTCGTCGGGCCGCTCATTCACCCCGTGCATGAGAAGAAGGTGCTCGATTACATCCGCATCGGCCGCGAGGAAGGTGCGACCGTGGCCGCCGGCGGCGAGAAATTCGACGGTCCGGGCGGCGGATGCTACGTGACCCCTACGCTCTTTACCGGCGCCAACAACGGCATGCGCATCGCCCAGGAAGAAATCTTCGGGCCGGTGCTGACCGCCATCCCGTTTGCGGACGAGGCGGAAGCCTTGGCGCTTGCCAACGACACACAATACGGCCTGACCGGCTATCTCTGGACCTCGGACGTGACCCGCGCCTTCCGCTTCACCGATCACCTGGAAGCCGGGATGATCTGGGTAAATTCGGAGAATGTGCGCCACCTGCCGACACCCTTCGGCGGCGTCAAGAGTTCGGGCATCGGCCGCGACGGCGGCGACTGGTCGTTCGATTTTTACATGGAAACCAAGAACATCGCCTTTGCCAGCTCGGCGCATGCGATCGCCAAGCTCGGCGGCTGAGCGCGCTGGCAGACATCTGGAGGAGACATCAATGCCCTTGCCGAAACCGAACCTTCACCCGCCCTTCAACATCGTGCGGCTGAGCCACGTCGAGCTCGCCGTCACCGATCTCGCCAAATCCCGCGCCTTCTATGTCGACGTGCTTGGCCTGCAAGTTACCGACGAGACGGCGGACACCATCTATCTGCGAGCGATGGAGGAGCGCGGCCACCATTGCATCATCCTGAAGAAGGCGGCGACGGCAGAGGCGCGCGACCTCGGCTTCAAAGTCTTTGGCGACGAGGACCTCGACAAGGCGGCCCACTTCTTTAAAGCCAAGGACCTGCCGGTCGAATGGATCGAGCGTCCCTATCAGTCGCGCACCTTCCGGACCCGCGACCCGCAGGGCATCCCGCTCGAATTCTATTCGAAGATGGACCGCCTGCCGCCGATCCACCAGAAATACGCGCTCTATCGCGGCGTGAAACCGCTGCGCATCGACCACTTCAACTGCTTCTCGCCCAATGTCGACGAAGCCGTCGCCTTCTACAACGAGATCGGTTTCCGCGTGACGGAATATACCGCCGACGAGGAGACAGGGCGTCTCTGGGCCGCCTGGACCCACCGCAAGGGCGGCGTGCACGACATCGCCTTTACCAACGGCCGCGGGCCGCGTCTGCACCACACCGCCTTCTGGGTGCCGACGCCACTCAACATCATCGACCTGCTCGACCTGATGTCGACCTCCGGCTGGCTTGCCAACATCGAGCGTGGCCCGGGCCGGCACGGCATCTCCAATGCCTTCTTCCTCTATGTCCGCGATCCGGACGGCCACCGCATCGAGATCTATTGCTCCGACTACCAGACCGTCGATCCCGATCTCGAACCGATCAAATGGGACCTGAAGGACCCGCAGCGCCAGACGCTTTGGGGCGCGCCCGCACCAAAATCCTGGTTCGAGGAAGGCAGTTCCTTCTCGGGTGCCGAGGCGAGGGACTCGATCCTCAAGGCGCAACCGATCGTCGCGCCGTGACGTTTGGCAACAGGGCACAAATCTAAGGCTGACGGAGGATCAGGGTGGATCAGAAGAGTTTCGGAGAATGGTCGCTGAAGGCGGCGAAATGGGGTGCCGACTATCGCGCGTCGCTGCGCGACCGCCCGGTGCGGGCACAGACGGCGCCGGGCGCCATTGCCGCCCAGATCCCGGCACAGCCGCCGCGGACCGGCGAGGACATGGAAGCAATTTTCGAGGATTTCGAAAAGATCATCCTGCCCGGCATGACCCATTGGCAGCATCCGCGTTTCTTCGCCTATTTTCCAGCCAACGCCGCCCCGGTTTCCGTCGTTGCCGAATATCTCGTCACCGCCATGGCCGCACAGTGCATGCTCTGGCAGACCTCACCGGCGGCGACCGAACTTGAGACAAAAGTGATCGACTGGCTGCGCCAGGCGATCGGGCTGCCTGAAGGCTTCTCCGGCGTGATCCAAGATTCCGCCTCCTCGGCGACGCTTTCGGCCGTGCTTGTCATGCGCGAAAAGGCACTTGGGTGGCAGGGCAACAAGAAAGGCCTCGCCGGCCAGCCGCAGCTTCGCATTTACTCTTCCGACCAGGTTCACACCTCGATCGACCGGGCGATCTGGGTCTCGGGCGTCGGCGAGGAAAACCTCGTGCGCATCCCGGCGAAGGGACCGCGACGCGCGATGGACTGCCAAGCACTCGAAGCGGCGATCCTTAAGGACAAGGCGGCGGGCCTCATGCCGGCCGGCGTCATCGCCTGCACCGGCGGCACCAGCACTGGCGCCTGCGACGACATCGCCGAGGTCGTGCGGGTCGCCCATACGCACGGTCTCTATGTCCATGTCGATGCCGCTTGGGCCGGTGCCGCGATGATCTGCCAGGAGTTTCGCGAGCTCTGGGCGGGCGTCGAGCAGGCGGATTCGATCGTCTTCAATCCGCACAAGTGGCTCGGCGCACAGTTCGACTGCTCGGCGCATTTCATCCGCAGCCCGGATGATCTGGTGAAGACGCTGGCGATCCAGCCGGAATACCTGAAGACCCACGGCCGCGACGGCATCATCAACTATTCCGAATGGACGATCCCGCTCGGCCGGCGTTTCCGCGCGCTGAAACTCTGGTTCCTGCTGCGCTTCCACGGCCTCGAAGGACTGCAGACGATGATCCGAAACCATGTGCGCTGGTCGGAGCAACTCGCGCAGCGGCTGAGCAGCCACAAGGATTTCGAGATCGTCACGCCGCCGATGCTGTCGCTGTTTTCGTTCCGTCATCGCAGCCAGGGCGATGCGAACGCCCATAACATCGCGCTGGTCAACGCGATCAATGACGACGGCCGTATCTACCTGACCCAGACCCGCGTCGACGGCCACGTCGCAATCCGCTTCCAGGCCGGCCAGTTCGACATGACGGAGGAAGACGCCGACACCGCCTTCGAGGTGATCACCGAAGTCGCCGCCGCGCTGAACAAACACCAGCAGAACACGGAAGCCGCGCCATGAACCATCCCCGTTTCGCAACCTTTTCGGCCGGCGGAAGAACCGGCTACGGTGTCGTTTCCGGCGATCGGATCATCGACCTCTCGAAGCGGTACGGAACGACGTGGCCGACACTGCGCGAGGTGATCGAAGCCGGCGCCCTTGCCCGGCTTGCCGATGAAGCAGCGGGGCTGACGGCCGAGCTTTCGCTCGACGAGATCCGCTACGAGATCCCGGTGCCGGCACCGGAAAAGATCATCTGCGTCGGCGTCAACTTCCCCGACCGCAACGAAGAATACAAGGACGGCCAGGCGGCACCTTCCAATCCTTCGCTTTTCATCCGCTTTCCGCGCTCCTTCACCGGGCACGGCCAGCCGA
>NZ_JAEPRP010000055.1:0-8318 GCF_016652895.1 Ensifer sp. SSB1 | reverse complement strand
AGATCGTCATCGTCATCGGGAAGGGCGGCCGACGCATTCCCGAGGTGAGCGCACTCGACCATATCGCGGCACTTTCGCTCTCAAACGAAGGCACGATCCGCGACTGGGTGCGCCACGCCAAGTTCAACGTCACCCAGGGCAAGAACTTCGACCGCACCGGCTCGATCGGCCCCTGGCTGGTGCCTTTCACTGACGAAGCCCAACTCGCCGATATCAAACTTGAAACCCGGGTGAACGGCGAGGTGCGCCAGCAGGACCGTACCAGCCGGATGATCTTCTCCTTCCGCAAGATCATCAACTATGTCTCGACCTTCACGACGCTGGTTCCCGGCGACGTGATCCTCACCGGCACGCCGACCGGCGCCGGCGCCCGCTTCGATCCGCCGATCTGGCTGAAGCCGGGCGATGTCGTCGAGGTCGCAGCCGAAGGCATCGGCACGCTCATCAACCCTGTCGCCGACGAGGCCTGAACCATGCTCGACAAGATCCAGATCGAGGCGGCCGCGACGGCACTCGATACCGCCGAACGCGAACGCGTCCAGACCGGACTGCTGTCGCTCCAGCACCCTGAAATGACCATGGACGACGCCTATGCGGTGCAGGCCGCCTGGGTGAATAAGAAGATCGCCGCCGGACGCCGGGTGATCGGCTGGAAGATCGGCCTCACCTCCAAGGCCATGCAATATGCGCTGAACATCGACATTCCCGATTCCGGCGTGCTCTTCGATGACATGCTGTTTGAGGATGGCGCGCGCATTCCGGGCGATCGCTTCATCCAGCCTCGCACCGAGGCCGAGATCGCCTTCGTAATGAAGGCGCCGCTGACCGGCCCCAACGTCACCGTCTTCGACGTGTTGAATGCCACCGACTATGTGACGCCGGCGCTCGAAATCCTCGACACACGGATCCTGCGGGTCGATCCGGAAACGAAGAAGGCGCGCACGATCGTCGATACCATCTCCGACAACGCCGCCAATGCCGGCATCGTGCTCGGCGGGCGGCAGATGCGGCCCGATGCGATCGACATGCGCTGGATGGGCGCGATCGTCTCGCGCAATGCCGAGGTAGAGGAGACCGGGCTCGGCGCCGGCGTGCTCAACCATCCGGCCCGCGGCATCGCCTGGCTTGCCAATCGTCTCTCCCTTTACGGAGACCGTATCGACGCAGGACAGATCGTGCTGGCCGGCTCCTTCATCCGCCCCGTTGAGGCCCGCCACGGCGACACCATCGTCGCCGATTTCGGACCATCCGGCACTGTCAGCTGCTTCTTCGAATAGGACCGACCATGCCCGCTCCGCGCAATCCGTTCAAACAGGCCCTTGCCGAGAAGCGTCCGCAGATCGGCCTCTGGCTGGCGCTTGCCAATCCCTATACGGCCGAGGTCTGCGGCGGCGCCGGCTTCGACTGGCTGCTGCTTGACGCCGAACATGCGCCCAACGACGTGCCGCTTCTGGCAGCGCAACTCCAGGCACTTTCGGCCTCGCCAAGCCATGCCATCGTCCGCCCGCCGATCGGCGAGACCTGGATGATCAAGCAGATCCTCGATATCGGCGCGCAGACGCTGCTGGTGCCGATGGTTGAAAGCGCCGAACAGGCCCGCGCCCTGGTGCACGCCGTGCGCTACCCGCCCCATGGCGTGCGCGGCGTCGGCGCCGCCCTTGCCCGGGCATCCGCCTTCAATCGCATTCCGGACTATTTGCAGACCGCCAATGACGAAGTCTGCCTGCTGGTGCAGATCGAAAGCCGGGCCGGGCTTGCCGCCCTCGACGAGATCGCCACGACCGACGGCGTCGACGGCGTCTTCATCGGGCCGGCGGATCTGGCAGCCGACATGGGCTTCCTCGGCAAGCCGGGCGCGCCCGAGGTTCAACAGGCAGTCGAAGCGGCGCTTATTCGCATCCAGTCGCATGGCAAGGCGGCCGGTATCCTCACCTCCGACCACGCGCTCGCATTCCGCTATCTCGAGCTCGGCGCCACCTTCGTCGCCGTCGGCAACGACGTGAGCCTGCTGGTTGGTGCAACGTCCAAGCTCGCCGCGGAGTTCAAGGGTGACAGTGGCGATGCCGGAACGACGGGGCGTTCGGGCGGGACTTACTAGGATACCGGCGATCTCGTGCCGCCGCCCGATAGACGGAGCCAAGCACTAAACATCATCGACTTAATCAAATTCAATCTCTATGATTAAATCTGATTAAAGGAGATGCACATGGAAACGAAAGTGCTAACGGCGCACGTTCCGCTGTCGCTTGCAGAAAAGGTGGATCAGCTTGCGACCCGCCTGGAGCGGCCACGCGGCTGGATCATCAAGCAGGCGCTTGCGGCCTGGGTCAGCCAGGAAGAAGAGCGACGCCGTTTGACGCTTGAGGCGCTTGCCGATGTCGATGCCGGAAACGTCATCGATCATCAGGCCATGCAGGCCTGGGCCGACAGCCTCGACAGCGACAAACCGCTCCCCGTTCCGCAATGATGGAACTGAAATGGACGGCAAAGGCCTCGTCCGATTTGGGGCGCCTTTTCGAATTCCTGGCCCCCGTCAACAGGAGGGCGGCGGCACGGACGGTGCAGTCCCTAATTTCGGCGCCGTCCCATCTGATCGAACAGCCTCGCCTCGGGGAACGCCTGGACGAATTCGCGCCCCGCGAAGTTCGTCGCTTGCTCGTTGGACACTATGAGATGCGCTACGAGATAAAGCAGTCAACGATCTTTATCTTGCGCATCTGGCACACACGCGAAGACCGCTGAGCCAAGATGTTTCCGCTCGACACACCGCCACCGAATCCAGTTTGAGGAATCATGACGCGGGAGTATAGCGGTCTGACGCTCACCTTCTTTGGATTCCCGCCATGACCGATACCGTTCTCGACCGCTTCCTTCGTTATGTCGTCATCGACACCCAGTCTGACGCCAGGTCGAAGACGCAGCCTTCCACGGAAAGGCAGAAGAACCTCGGGCGGGTGCTCGTCGAGGAATTGCTGGCGATCGGCCTTGCCGACGCGCATCTCGATGAAAACGGCTATGTCTACGCCACCGTTCCTTCGAACGTGGACAAGCCGGTGCCGGTAATCTGCTGGTGCTCGCACATGGACACGGCACCGGATTTCACCGGTACGAACGTCAAGCCGCAGATCGTCCGCAACTATCAGGGCGGAGATATCAAGCTCACAGGCGATCCGCAGCAGGTGATCCGAGTCGCCGACCATCCTGTCCTCAACGACCAGATCGGCAATGACATCGTTACCACCGACGGCACGACGCTGCTCGGCGCCGACGACAAGGCCGGGCTTGCGGAGATCGTCACAGCCGCGCAGGTCCTCATCGACAACCCCGATATCAAGCACGGCACGATCAAGCTGCTCTTCACGACAGACGAGGAGATCGGCCGCGGTGTCGACAAGGTCGACTTGAAGAAGCTCGGTGCCGAGTTCTGCTATACGGTCGACGGCGAAACCGCAGGCCATATCGAGGACGAGACCTTCTCTGCCGATGGCGTCGAGATCGTCATTCATGGCGTGGCGATCCATCCGGGCTTTGCCAAGGACAAGATGGAAAACGCCATCAAGATCGCCGGCAATATCATTAGCCGGCTGCCGCGCGAGGTTTCGCCCGAGGGCACCGAGGGTCGCGACGGCTTCGTGCATCCGACCGGCGTGACCGGCTCGATGGACAAGGCGCAGCTCGGCCTCATCGTGCGCGATTTCGACGAGGCGGGCTTGGCCTCGAAGGAAGCGATGCTCGAAGGCATCGTCAAGGACGTCATGACGGCTTATCCGGGCTCGACCTACAGCTTCGAGGTCAAGCAGCAGTATCGCAATATGAAGGCCATCCTCGACCGTCACCCGGAGATCGTCGAGCATGCCATCGAGGCGATCCGCCGCGCCGGCATGCAGCCAGTGCGCGGCAGCATCCGCGGCGGCACCGACGGTTCGCGGCTCTCCTTCATGGGCCTACCCTCTGCCAACCTTTTCGCCGGTGGCCACGCCTTCCACTCGCCGCTCGAATGGGTCAGCCGCCAGGACATGGAGCGGAGCGTGAAGACGCTGGTTGAACTGGCGAAGATCTGGGCGGAGCGCGCCTGAGATAACTCCAGAAAGCGGACAGCTCGGGCGCAGTAGACAGCCGCCCTTTTCTCCAAGGAGACGACAGATAGCCACGAGGCGAGCGAGGTTCAGGCGATGAGGACGGCGCGAGGCTCCAAGCGTGCGTCGGCAAAGCCCGCTTCGCTCGCGACCAACCCGCCGACCTTCGAGCACATCGTCACCGGCGTCAACGAGACCTTCCTCTGGCGTCTCGACAACTACCCCTGGGAGCGCAATGTCTGGAACTTCCATCCGGAGATCGAGATTCATCTCATCCGGAACGCATCAGGCCTCGCCTTCGTCGGCGATCATATCGGCCAGTTCGGGCCGGGATATCTGACCGTCATCGGCAGCAACCTGCCGCATGACTGGGTGACGGTCACGGAACCCGGCGAAGTGATCGAAGGACGCGATATCGTCATCCAGTTTCACCCGGACCGGATGCGCGAAATCACCGATACACTGCCTGAATTCGCAGAGCTCGAAGCGTTTTTCACGCGAGCCGAACGCGGCCTGGTGTTTCGTGGTGAAACCTGCGCCAAGGGCGCGGATCTTATCGAACGCATGGGCAGCCTGAAAGGGCTTTCGCGCCTCACGCTGTTCATCCAGTTGCTCGATCTTCTCGTCAACACCGAGGAATATGAACTGCTCTCCTCGCCGGAGTTCGCGCCGGAACTCGACCAGCAGTCGCTCGACGTGCTGCGCGGCGCACTGGCCTTCATCTACGAGAACATTGCCACGGAAATCCACCTTGTCGACCTCGCCAGGCGAGCCGGCATGAGCGAGACTGCGTTTTCCCGTTTCTTCAAGAAGAACACCGGCAACACCTTTACCGACCACGTCAACAAGCTGCGCATCTGGCAGGCCTGCAAGCTGCTCGCCGAAACCGACATGCCGATCACCGATATCTGCTTTGAGGTCGGCTACCTCAACATCTCCAATTTCAATCGCACCTTCCTGCGCCAGCACAAGATGACGCCGTCGGCCTATCGGCGCCTGACAGGCCAGCGCCGTACTTCCCGTTCTTAGGTGGAGCTTTCGGGCAGCAACGATGAATCCTTGCATTTGCTGCGTTGCAAATAGACTTTCAAGAGCAGAATTGCGCATGAAAGTATAGAACTGGCGCATCACGCACGCTAGTTCGGCGCACCACAAGGCCTATCATCGAACCCAGCGAAACGGTTCGCTATGAGGAAAACGCACCGGATCTGAGGAGTATCCGGCGCGCATCGCAGACCTGGGGAGGTCTTTTCAAAATGACAAAAGCCAAGACGCTCGTTTCGAGCATCGCCTTCGCATGCCTTTTTTCCACCGGCCTGACGACGCTTGCGGTCGCTGCCGAATGCTCGGGCACGATCAAGGTGCTCGCCCAGCCGCGCGACGGGCTGACGCTTCTCGAGGACTACAAGTCCGAATTCGAGAAGCTATCCGGCGGCGCATCCTTCGAGATCGACTATCTCAATGAAAACGACCGGCGCGCCAAGACCAAGGCCGACGCCTCGACCATCGGCAAGTACAACGTCTATTACATCGACGAAGCCAATGTGGCGCTCTTTGCATCCGCCGGCTGGGTCGCGCCGCTGATGGATTATTATCCCGCGGACTACGACTATGCCGATTTCGATCCCGGCCGGCAGAAGGTTGCGACCTATGACGGCAAGGTCTGGTTTGCGCCGATCACTGGCGGCGGCGACCTGATGGTCTACCGCAAGGACCTGCTGGAAGCGGCCGGCATCACGCCGCCGAAGACGCTCGACGAATACATTGCTGCGGTCAAGAAGCTCAACCAGCCCGACCAGGGCATCTACGGTACGGCGCTGCGCGGGCAGCGCGGTTCCGGCGCCAATGTCTGGCGCTGGATGCCCTTCTTCAAGGGGTTCGGCGGCAACTGGTTCGACGGCAAGACGCCGGTCTTCGACGGCGAACAGGCGATCAAGGCGACCGAAACCTATCTCGAACTCTTCAAGTACTCGGCACCGGGTAGCCAGACGGGCGGCTGGGACGAAGCAGTCGGTGCTTTTACCTCCGGCCAGGTGGCGATGCTGATCGAATCCACACCGCTCGTCGGCATGGCGATCGATCCTAAGTCGTCCAAGGTCGCAGGCAAGGTCGGCTACCTGCCGCCGCCGGCACCGCTGACGGGCGGCGGTTACGGCCATGGTCTCGCGATCGGCATGAAGGCCAACAAGGATGAAGCCTCCAAGGCCTGCGCCGGTCTGTTCATTGCCTGGGCGACCTCGAAGGAGAATGAGGCGCGGCGGCTTGAAGCCAACCAGTTCAGCGAGCTCAACCGCACCAGCATCATGACCAGCCCAAAATTTGCGGAACTCTATGGTCCCGATCTCGGCCAGGCGCTCGCCGATACCGGAAAGGTCACCGCCGTCAACTTCTGGCAGAACCCGCAATGGCCTGATCTTGGCGACCGCTGGGGTATCATCCTCGAAGAGCTGATCACAGGCACGCGCACCGATATCAAGGAAGGCCTCGACGAACTCGACGGCTTCGCCAAGGACCTGGTTGCCCGCAGCCAGTGAGCCGCTTCCTCCCAAGGACCATCGGCCGGCGAAAGCCGCGCCGGTGGTCCGCACCATCGGGGGCGTTCAAAGCCCAGCCGTAGGACTGATCACATGAAGCAGACAAACAGCCTGCCGGCGGTATTCCTTACCCCGGCCATGGGGATCCTTGCCGTTCTCGCCCTCGTGCCGACGGCCTATGCGATCTACATATCCTTCCAGAACCGGGAACTCAGCCGTCCGGACGGCAGCTTCATCGGCTTCGCCAACTATATCGACCTGTTCTCGGATCGCCGCTTCGTCAACGCCATCGGCGTCTCCTTGACCTGGGAAGCGGTGACCGTCGGCATGACCCTCGTCATCGCCGTGGGCTTGGGCATTCTGCTCTTCGAATGCGTGTCGCCGCGCACGCGCAATCTGCTGGCGCTGTTGTTCCTGGTGCCCGTGATCCTGCCGCGGGTTTCGGCCGCCTTCGTCTGGAAGTTCGCTTTCCATCCACTCTATGGCATCGCCACCTATCCCTATAAGGCGATCACCGGGCAGCCGCTTGACCTGCTCTCCAATCCGGCAACGGCACTTGCAACGGTCGCATTGGTCGATGTCTGGCAATGGGGACTGTTCTTCGCCGTCATCGTGCTGAAGCTCCTGGAAACGCTACCGCCCCAGCCGTTCGAAGCCGCCCGCCTCGACCACGCCCGCACCTGGGAGATCTACGCCTTCATCGCCCTTCCGATGCTGAAGGCGCCGCTGATCTCGCTCGCCTTCGTCAAGATGATCGAGTCGCTGCGCGCCTTCGACCTGATCTACGTCATGACGCGCGGCGGACCGGGGATCACGACCGAAACGCTCGACATGTACGCCTTCTCCCAGGGTTTCATCGAGTCCGGCCGCATCTCCTACGCCTCCAGCATGGCGGTTCTGATGATGATCGCCACGTCGATCGCCTTCACCTTCATCTGGAAGAGGGTTCAGTGATGACCGCCCACGCCCTTGGCCGCCTCTTTGGCCGGTTGATCCTTGCCGGTGCTGCCTTCTCGGCCGTGTTTCCGATGTTCTGGACCGCGCTCAACGCCTTCAAGAACCGCGTCGACATCGTGACGCCGACACCGCTTTTCTTCTTCGAGCCGACACTCGACAACTTCGCCTACGTGCTTGGTCGCGAAAGCGTCTTTGCCGGCCTCGTCAATTCGCTGCTGATTTCGGGCGCCTCGGTGCTGATCGGTGCCGCCCTTGGTCTACCCGCCGCCTATGCCATCGCGCGCTATCCCAACCGCTGGTCGCGCGACATCCAGTTCTTCGTCCTGTCGCTGCGCTTCCTGCCGCCTGTGGCGATCGCCATTCCGCTGATGGTGATCTGGCTCGATTTCGGCCTCTATGACACCCGCCTGTCGATGATCGTCACCTATTCGCTGCTGACGCTCGCGACCGTCATCTGGCTGAGCGTCCCGGCCTTCGCCCGGGTGCCGAAGGAAGTCGAGGAGGCCGCTCGCGTCGATGGCTATGGCCCCTATGCGATCTTCTTCCTGATCGCGCTGCCTATCGCGCTGCGGTCGCTGATTGGAGCCGTCGCCTTTGCCTTCGTGCTCGTCTGGAACGAGTTCCTGATCGCACTGATGCTGACGACATCCGACGCCAAGACGCTGCCGATCGTCGCTTCGGAACTGACCCAGCTCGGCCGCGACGTGCCCTGGGGCATCCTCAACGCATCCGTGGTGCTGCTCTCCATCCC
>NZ_JAEPRP010000354.1:0-1877 GCF_016652895.1 Ensifer sp. SSB1 | reverse complement strand
GCGCGAGGAGTTCGTCGTCAACAGCCGCATTGCCAGCTACCGCAAGCCCTATATCGCCATCATGGACGGCATCGTCATGGGCGGCGGCGTTGGGATTTCCGCTCATGGCAGCCACCGCATCGTGACCGAACGCACCCGGCTTGCAATGCCCGAGACCGGGATCGGCTACTTCCCGGATGTCGGCGCGACCTGGCTGCTGCCGAAGGCGCCCGGCGAGTTCGGTACCTATCTGGGTCTCACCGGCCGGGATATCGTGGCGGCCGACGCGATCCGTGCGCGGCTCGCAGATCGTTTCGTTGGTTCGCACAAGCTGGAAGCACTCATCGCCGAACTTGCAGCGCAGCCGTCGACCGCAAATGGCGCCGATATCGACGCGGTGATTGCAAGGCACGCGTCGGAAGCGCCGGCAACGTCGCTCCAGGATCACCTTGCGCTGATCGACCGATGCTTTGCCTTCGATACGGTTGAAGAGATTCTGGCGGCACTCGAGGCTGACGGTTCCGATTTCGCCAGGGAAACGCTGGCGCTGCTGAACACGCGTTCGGCACTCAGCATGAAGCTGACGCTCGATCTCCTGCGCGCCGGCCGTCGCAGCGCGTCGCTGAACGACTGCCTGGAACGGGAATATTCGGCGACGCTCGGCATGCTCGGCAATCCCGACTTTTACGAGGGCGTGCGGGCCGCGGTGATCGACAAGGACCGCAATCCGAAATGGAGCGTCGGGCTGGCCGACGTCACGCCTGCCATGCTCGCGCGTTTCGCCGGGAAGGATCACCCGCCACTGTTCTAGCGCCGGAGGATGGGCGCGATTTTTCGGCCAGGCCGAGTTTCTATGCGAGGAGGAATGACATGACGAAGATCGCCTTTATCGGGCTCGGCAATATGGGCGGGCCGATGGCCGCCAATCTGGTCAAGGCGGGCCATGCGGTCAGCGGCTTCGACCTGTCGGAAGCCTCCCGCAACGCGGCGGCAAAGACCGGGGTCTCCGTCGCCGGCTCGATTGCGCAGGCGGTGCGCGGGGCCGAATGCGTGATCACCATGCTGCCCGCCGGTGCGCATGTTCTCTACGTCTGGGACGAGCTTCTCGGTTTCGTCGACCCGGGCACGCTGCTGATCGACAGCTCGACGATCGACGTCGACAGCGCCCGCAAGGCGCATGCGCTCTCCGAAAAGATCGGCTGCCCCTCGCTCGATGCCCCTGTCTCCGGTGGAACCGGTGGTGCTGCGGCCGGCACGCTGACTTTCATGGTCGGCGGTAGCGACGAGGCCTTCGCCCGCGGCAAGCCTCTGCTCGATGCCATGGGCAAGAAGATCGTCCATTGCGGCGGAACCGGTGCAGGCCAGGCGGCGAAGATCTGCAACAACATGATCCTCGGCATTTCCATGGCCGGTGTCTGCGAAGCCTTTGTGCTGGCGGAACGCCTGGGTCTGTCGCACCAGGCGTTGTTCGACGTGGCTTCGACGTCGTCCGGACAATGCTGGTCTCTGACGACCTATTGCCCGGTACCGGGTCCGGTGCCGACCTCGCCCGCCAACAACGACTATAAGCCGGGCTTTGCCGCAAGCCTGATGCTGAAGGACCTGAAGCTGTCGCAGCAGGCAGCAAGTGCAGCCGGTGCAACGACGCCGATGGGCGCGCAGGCCGCGCAGCTCTATTCGATGTTCGAGAAGCTCGGTCACGGTGGCGAAGACTTTTCTGCCCTGATCCAGCTCCTGCGCGGCAACGACGAGGCAAAGGCCGGCTGATCCCCCGCGCCGTCGGATTTTCGCCCGGTCAACCGGGCGAAAATCTGCGGTTCACGCCTGTGGATAACGATTTCCATTTAATTTCAACAACTTGTCGAATTTTGAAGTTTTTTTGAAGATCGTTGTTGACG
>NZ_JAEPRP010000054.1:4716-41140 GCF_016652895.1 Ensifer sp. SSB1 | reverse complement strand
TCGTCAACAAGAAGGCGGAAGTCGTGCGTGTCTATCTGCCGCCGGATGCCAACACGCTGCTGTCCGTTACCGATCACTGCCTGCGCAGCCGCAACTACGTCAATGTCGTCGTCGCCGGCAAGCAGCCAGGCCCGCAATGGCTGACGATGGAACAGGCCGTGCGCCATTGCAGCATGGGCGTCAGCATCTGGGAATGGGCGAGCAACGATGCCAATAGTGAGCCGGACGTCGTGATGGCATGCTGCGGCGATGTTCCGACATTGGAAACGCTGGCCGCAGTCCAATTGCTGCGCGAGCATCTTCCGGAAGTGAAGGTCCGGGTCGTCAACGTCGTCAACCTGATGAAGTTGCAGCCGGCCCAAGAGCACCCCCATGGTCTCTCCGATCGGGATTTCGATGGCATCTTCACCCGCGACAAACCGATCATCTTCGCCTTCCACGGCTATCCGTGGCTGATCCACCGCCTCACCTACCGCCGGACCAACCACGACAATCTGCATGTCCGCGGCTACAAGGAGGAAGGCACGACGACGACGCCGTTCGACATGGTGGTGCTGAACGAGCTTGATCGCTTCCACCTCGCCGGCGATGTCATCGACCGCCTGCCGCAACTCGGTGCGCGCGCTGCCTATTTTAAGCAGGCAATCCAGGCCAAGCTGATCGAGCATCGGGAGTATATCGAGAAGCATGGTGACGACATGCCCTCGATCAGCGGCTGGAAATGGGGCGTCAAGGATGCGCAACAGGCAAAACCGTCGACGTCAACGGAAGGCGACAATGTCTAGGGCCTGCGTGCTGCCGCATTGACGACCTTGCTCCGATCGCTTGATCGCTCGCGGGTCGCTCCGGAGGGAGCGTCTCGCCTACGTTGGATGAATGAACCACGCGTCGCAATCGCAGCTGGCTGGCTATGTCGGAATTGTTGTCGACAGATCCCGAACTGAACCGGATGCCGACCGAGCAGGATCTTGCGCGGCTGCAGTTCACCACCCTGCTCTACTATCTGCATTGCACGAACCCTGACAACGGGCTCGTGCGCGACAAGACGCAGGAAGATGCGCCCGCAAGCATCGCGGCGATCGGAATGGCGCTCGCGACGATCCCTGTGCTTGTCGAGCGCGGCATCGTCATTCGCAAGTTCGCCGCGAAGATCGCGCGTCGACGGTTGCAGTTTCTGTTGCAATGCCCGCAAGGTCCTGAGCCGGACGCCTCCGGCCACAAGGGCTTCTTCTATCACTTCCTCGATATCGAAACCGGCAGGCGCGTTTGGGAGTGCGAACTGTCGACGATCGACTCCGCCTTCCTTTTCGCCGGTGCTCTGACGGTGGCCGCCTATTTCGACGGCGACGATGCCGAGGAAGTCGAAATCCGCAGGGTGGCAAACGCACTCTATGAACGGGCCGACTGGAACTGGGCCTGCGACCACGGGTTAACGCTCACCCACGGCTGGCGGCCGGAAAACGGCTTCATCCCCTATCGCTGGCGTGGATACGACGAGGGCCTGCTGCTCTATATCCTCGGCCTCGGCTCGCCCACCCATCCGCTACCGCCGGAAGCCTATACGGCCTATACGGCGAGCTACGACTGGCGGAACCTCTACGGTCGAGAATTGCTCTATTCGGGACCGCTATTTACCCACCAGCTCTCGCACATGTGGATCGATTTCCGCGGTATCCGCGACGAATTCATGCGCGAACACAACAGCGATTATTTCCAGAACAGCCGGCACGCCACCTTCGTCCAGCAGGAATATGCCATCCGCAACCCGCTGAATTTTGTCGGCTACGGCGAGCATTGCTGGGGCTTCACGGCGAGCGACGGACCGGGCTGGACCAAGCGCAATGTAAACGGCACCGAACGAGAGTTCTTCGACTACCTCGCCCGCGGCGCTCCCTTCGGCCCGGACGATGGTACCGTGTCGCCTTGGTCCGTCGTCGCCTCGCTGCCGTTTGCCCCGGAGATCGTGATCCCGACAGTCTGGAATTGCGCCCGCATGAACCTCGGCATGACCAAGCTTTACGGCTTCAAGCCCTCCTTCAACCGAAGCTTTCCCGTCGAGGGAAGCGAATCCGGCTGGTGGGTCAGCCCCTATCACTTCGGCATCGACCAGGGCCCGGTGGTCCTGATGATCGAGAATTACCGAACCGGCTTGCTATGGAACATCATGCGCGGGTGTGCGCCGATCGTGGTGGGGTTGAGGCGAGCAGGTTTCTCCGGCGGCTGGCTCTGAGGGCCAAATCAACAAAGGTACTCTGATGGACAGCCAGCCAGTGCCGATCAGAACAACCGCACTTCGCTTTGCACGGGCTGTTCGAATGCTCTTGACCTCCGAAGTCGGTGGCAGGGCCAGGTGGATGTTCGTCGGACTGATGGCGCTGCTGTTCGGCTTGAACGGCCTCAACGTCGTCAACAACTACGTCGGCCGCAATTTCATGACCGCGATCGCCGAACGCCAGATGGACGAGTTCATCCGGCAGGCCGTGTTTTATGTCTGCGTGTTTGCCGTCCTCACCGTTACCGGTGTCATCGCACGCTTTGTCGAGGAAAGGTTGGCGCTGCTCTGGCGCGAATTCATGACCCGGCGCGCCGTCGATCTCTATCTGGAGAATGAGACCTATTACCGCGTGGAGGTCTCGGGCACGCTGAGCCATCCGGACCAGCGAATATCCGAAGACATCCAGGCGTTCACCGTCACGACGCTCTCCTACATCATCATGCTGTTCAGCAGCACGCTGACGGTGGTGACGTTTTCCGGCGTGTTGTGGTCCATCAGCCCGCTGCTATTCGTCGTGGCCGTGCTCTATGCCGCCTGCGGCTCGTACATGACGATCGTCCTGGGACGCCCTCTCATCGGCCTGAATTACGAACGGCTCGACAAGGAAGCGAGCTTTAGATCCAGCCTTATGCATGTCCGCGAGAACGCCGAGTCGGTGATGGTGACGGGCGTCGAGGGGCAGCAAAGAACAAGGTTGATCCACCGCCTCGACGACCTCGTCGGCAACATCCGCGTCATCACCGCTGTCAACCGGAACCTCTCCTATTTCACGAGCGGGTATAACTGGATGATACAGATCATCCCGGACCTGATCATTGCGCCCGCTTTCATGCGAGGGGAAATCGAGTTCGGCGTCATCACGCAATCCGGTGCGGCATTCGCGATGCTCGTGGGCGCGTTCTCTCTGATCGTTCGGCAGTTCAACTCCATCTCGAACTTCGCCGCGGTGGTGTCCCGGCTGAGTTCCCTGCTGGAAGCCATTGAGAAGAGCCGAACAAGGGGTGCGACTGGCGTCGAACTGGTCAAAAAGGAGGGCGATCTGGTCTTCGACCACGTGACGCTGGGTTCAACTGGCGGCCACGCCTTGCTGCACGACCTATCGATATCGATCCCGCAGGGAATGCCGGTGCTGATATCGGGATCGCATGCGGCTGCAGGCGCAGCGCTCTTCAGGGCGACCGCCGGAATTCCGACCGCCGGTACCGGGCGGATCACCCGCCCGAACGACCTGTTGTTTCTTCCGCAGCGACCTTACCTGCCGCCGGGTTCGCTTCGGCAGGTTCTTCTGCCCGGCGATAAACCGGACGACATCCCCGACAGTCGTATTCTTGAGGTCGTGCGCGGCATTGGTCTCGAGAGCCTTGCCTGCGACACTCACGCACTGGAGAAGGAGTTGGATCGGGAAATGTCCCTGGGGCAGCAACAGCTTCTGGCTGTGGCCAAGGTGCTTCTCGCGAGACCGCGATATGTCTTTGTTGACCGGCTCGAGGCAACCCTTGGGCACGAGACGTTCCGGAAAGTGCTGAGCCTGCTCTCCGAGAATGCGATCACCTGCATCAACAACGGTGAAGAGAGCGATGCCCGTGATCTCTATGACGCCATACTGGATTGCCAGGAGGATGGCCGCTGGACATGGACCCATCGTCAATCATGATGGGTCTCAAGCCGTTGCTCTAAACGGTGGAGCGGCCCGGTAGAATCTGACCTTCACCGCCTGCGGTTTCGAGGCCAGCCCGGTGGCGGCTCCCCGGACAGCACGTCCCTGTCGCGAAAGCGCGCCCGCACCCGCCGAATGATCGGCGGAGACGATCGCCTTAGCGGGGCGCAACGATGCCCTGGTAGTAGTCGCCGTCACCGCCAACAACGCGCGTGCCACCGCCGCCGGTCTGCGAGCAAGCGGTCAGGGTAGCGAGTGCGAGCAGCAATACGATCGTTCTCATGAAGTCGGTTCCTTTCGGGCCTTAACAGCGGCTATGTCTTTGAGACTAGTGGATATATGAGGACTATCGCACAGGACAAGCGGCATCTAGTCGGTGGTATAACAAAACGCTTGGTCGTTGAAGATGTAAATTGTGCCGGCGACCGTTTGGCGGCTCGCGCACCCAGTAATTTCATGGATGAATGTGAAACGTGGTCAATGATCGGTGAGTGCGCTGGCTAGATCGGCTGGTGCTTGTCTGCCTGTTCCCGCTCCTGCCAATATCTGAGGCGAAGCCGCGGCGCCATGATCCAGGCGACGAATGGCGTCGTGACGAAGCAGGCGACCACCAGCGCCGGGATCGAATACTTGGCGTTGTCGGCAAGCACCGGGACCGAGAGAACCGTCACGATACCGATCCCGAACAGAATGGCATTGATCATCAGGCCGACCATGATGGCGAGTTGCAGGCGGACGGACATTTCGACCTCCCCGGGCTCCAAGGCGACATCGCGCCTCGAACATAATTCGTCGCTGATTGTATCAGAGATCGCGAATGCGCGAAATGGTCGAAGGTGCCGGTGGTTGCGTGGCGCGTTGGCGACAATGCGTCACGCATGGCGCGCTGCCCCTGTCGCGCGCAGAAATCCGCCCTATGCTCTTAGGCGAGTGATTGAAGTCGCATGACCATCGCGCACGCAGGGCGCCCGTGATCCGACCTTGATCGTTGCCGCCTGAGGGAGATCCATGACGAGCCCATACGAAACGCTCGGCGTTAGCCGTGAAGCGACACAAAAGGACATCCAGAGCGCCTATCGAAAGCTTGCCAAGAAGCTGCACCCGGATCTGAACCCAGGAGACAAGGGGGCGGAGGACCGTTTCAAGGCGGTTTCGGCGGCTTACGCGCTCCTCAGTGACGAGGAGAAACGCGGCAAATACGACCGTGGCGAAATCGACGAAACGGGGGCAGAGACTGCGCCCCGCCACTACTATCGCGAATACGCCTCCTCCGGCGATACGGCCGGACGCTACGAGAATGCCCACGGTTTCTCGGACTTCGCGGATTCGGACGATATCTTCTCGAGCTTCTTTTCCCGTCGCGGCGGCGGCCAGCAGCAACGCCGGCGTGGCCGCGATCTGCATTTTTCGATGGAGATCGGCTTTCTCGACGCGGCCAACGGCACCAGGACCGAAATCAACCTGCCAGGCGGCGGACCGGCGCTCGATCTCACCATCCCGCCCGGCACGCGCGACGGCCAGACGCTGCGGTTGCGCGGCAAGGGCGAGCCCGGCTTCAATGGCGCGCCGGCGGGGGATGCCCTGATCGACATTCGCGTCCGGGCCCATTCTCTGTTTGCGGCCGATGGCGATGACGTTCGTTATGAAGTGCCGATCTCGCTCAGCGAAGCGGTGCTCGGCGGCAAGATCCGGGTTCCGACGATCGACGGCGCGGTCAATGTCACGATCCCGCCGCACACCAACACCGGCAAGACATTGCGATTGAAGGGTAAGGGTCTGCACAAGTCCGGCGGCGGCCATGGCGACGCCTATGTCAGCCTGAAGATCGTGCTGCCGCAGACCCCTGATCCGGCGCTTTCCGCCTTCGTTGAAACCTGGGCAGCCGGAAAGACGGAAGATCCGCGCAAGGGCATGGGAGGCCAGGCATGAACGACCGTGAATTCTGCGAAAACCTCGATATCGAAGTGAAGGTCTTGCGCATCTGGGTCGAACAGCGCTGGCTGATGCCGCAGGAGGTGGAGGCCGGCTGGCTGTTCGAAGAGGCCGACCTTGCCCGCGCCCGACTGATCCAGGATCTGACAGGTCCGATGGGCGTCAACGACGATGGCGTCGACGTCGCCATGCGGCTACTCGACCAGATCCACGGCCTGCGTGGCCGTCTCTCGGTGTTGATGAACGCCATCCGATCCCAGGATCCGGAGGTTCAAAGGCTCATTCTGTCGAGAGTCGAGGGCGAATAGTCTACACCCCGCGTGCCCAGCAGCCCGATCGTCTCGGCAACGAACAAGGTGTCGACGAACTCTGTCAGATCGACGATCCGGCCGTTACGGAACGTGAACTTGTCGATGATCTCGGTCCGTTCGCGGGTTTGCGAGGGAACGAAGCAGACGACGCCGGCGCGGTGGACGACGATGGTGTCGCCATCGGCGTAAGCGCCGACCATCTCCATCTCGCTCAGGTCCCAGTTCTGCACGAGCGCCTCGAAGCTACTGCGCACCGTCTCCGGTGTGTTGACCGCGAGTGTCATGGTGCCGAGCCTGCCGTTTCCGACGATGCGGAAGCTGAACTCGGGATCGAGTTGCGCCATCATGGTGTCGAGGTCGTTGACATCGCGGGCGCTGTAGAGGGCCCGCACCCGGGTTTCCAGTATGCTTCGCTCGGTCATGTGAAGCCTCCCCGTTTCTATCTGGGCGAGTGTGCGCGCACTTTAGTGATATCGCAAGTACAGCTTTGTGTTCCTGGTCTTTGGCCGCAAACGCCGCCAATCCGGCCGCCGTTAGGATTTTATTAAAAGGCAGGCGCCGGTTTTTACACGCCTGCAAGTGGAGTTGAGCGAAAAGAATGGATTGACAATGGCAAGGCAGGAAAGACGTGACACAGGTCGTCACAGTATCCGCGACGACAGCGGCATATGCAGCGGAAGCGCTGAAGCCGTCTGCACGCGTGCGTGGTGACGGCCCGACCGATGAAGCGATCACCTTGCTGTCGACCCGGCGGCCCGAGGAGCCCGCGCTGACGCCGGTCTCGGTCCCCAAGACCAGGGGCGCCCTGCCCCTCGCCTTTATGCTGGCAAGTGCCGACGGCCGCCTGCCGGAGCGTTCGGAAGCCGAAGCCCTGCGCCGCTATCTCGAATTCATGCGCGATGACGACGATGGTTCCGAGGAGCGGGAAAACGAAGGCCGGCAGGATGAACCGGCCGGCCAACAGGGTGAAAGCGACGCCGCCTGAGGCGGCCGTCGCAATCTCATGATCAATGATGCTTGTGGCCGCCGGTCGCCTCGCCGCCCTTGGCCGAGCCGACCGGGAACGCCGCATCGACTTTGCCTGCCTTCTCGAAGACGAGCGTGACGGGAACGGCATCGCCTTCCTTGAAGGACGTCTTCACGTCCATGAACATCAGATGCAGGCCGCCGGCCTTGAGCTCGATCGTCTCTCCGGCCGGCAGCGCAACGCCGTCATCCAGCTTGCGCATCTTCATCACGTCGTTTTCCATTTTCATCTCGTGGATCTCGACGCGTGCGGCCGCAGGGCTTTCGACGGCGACGAGCCGATCTTCGCTTGAGCCGCCATTCTTGATGGTCAGGAAGCCGCCACCGACCTTGGCGCCGGGCAGCATGGCCTTTACCGAGCCGCCGGAGATCTCGAGGTCGCCGAGTTTCGCCGATCCGTCGGCGCCCGCCATATGTCCGCCATGACCGGCATGCGGATCTTCGGCGTCGGCCATCGTGACCGTCACGGTCGGCGCCGGGCTCTTCAGGTCATGCGCGTTCTGACCCTCGGCGGCAACCTGGTCCCAGACGACCTTGCCTTCGGTTCCGCAAAGCTGCGTGGTCGGGAAGGCAAGTACCGTCTCCTTGTCGAAGCCCGAGACTTTGCCGCGGACGACGAAGGTGTCGTAGTATTCGTCCGGCAAGCTGCCGCCCTTCCAGCGGATTTCCACCGGGCCGGACGTGACCTGCTTGCCGTGATTGTCGTAGGCCTTCTTGTAGTCGCCCTTGATGATTTCGATTTCCCAGCCGGGCTTCGGCTGCGGCTGGGCGAGGACAAACCCTTCCGGCAACTTAATCTGTACTTCTGTCGTCGGCTTGCCGTCGCAGCCATGCGGCACCTGCAGCACCGCCTTGAAGGTGCTCTCAACCGGCGCCGTGTCGTTTTCGAACGTGGCGTGCGCGTGAGCAATGCCGCTTGCGGCAAGGGTAAGTCCGAGCGAAAGCGAAGCGATCCTGGTCTTTGTCATGTCGTAATCTCCTGACCACGCGCGGGACTTTGCCCGGTTTCGGTGGTCCAAGCCGCTTGACGGCGGCGCATTGAATGGGATGCGAGAGGAGGATTACGAACGCACGGGCGGCCCGCGAGAAGGCGGCAGCAGGCGCAGATGCTGATGTGCAGCGTCGTTTTCTCCAAGGAGCGGAGAAACGAGCCATGTGCCCGCCTCGGCCCGCACGCTCTCCACTGGCGGAACCGGCAGGAGGACCGAGCCCGAGAGACGGCAGGCTTCACAGACCGGGGCCATCGATTGGCCCTTGCCGCTTTGGTGGTCGACACCGTCCATGCCGAAGCAGATTTCGGCGATCGAACCGTCAGGCAGTTGATAGGCGGCGATCTCGGCCGGCGTCAGCGTCTTGGCGCCGAGCGGCTTGTGGGCAAAAGTCAGGAACACGAGCGCGAATACGGCGATCAGCCGCACCGCTATCCCGAACCTGCCTTCGCGCCCTGTCATCGTGATCGACTCTTGTGGGTTAGAGCGGCACGCGGGCGGAAAACGCACATGCCTTTCCACACCCCGCTCTGGTATCTGCTTTGGGTTATCCTCAACCGGAGAAGAAAGCAAAGGCAGAATTGCCGCAGTGGTGTCGGCTGCGTCTTTTGGTCATGCGACAAAAATGTGTTTCAGCGCGACACCGCCCTCTTGCCAAGCTCCCGCCTTCGCCGTTATCTGGAGACGATCTTGTTGGGAGAAGCCGGTTCAATCCGGTGCCGAAGGAGCAACCGCCCCGGAAACTCTCAGGCCAAAGGACCAGCAAGGTGCCGGTAGGACTCTGGAGAGAAGCGTTTTCACGCTCGCCGAAGGGATAACAATCTCAGGCAAAGGGACAGAGGGGGCTCGAATCGACGGCGATTGACGCCGGAAGTGTGAGCCGGCGCGGGAGCGCCAGACCTGGAGGCCGGATTTGGAAGACAATCCTCATTTGAAACATACGCCGCTGCATGCGCTGCACCTTTCGCTGGGCGCGCGCATGGTGCCCTTTGCCGGTTACGATATGCCGGTGCAGTACCCTGATGGCGTGATGAAGGAACACCAGCACACGCGTGTCGCCGCTGGCCTCTTCGATGTCTCGCACATGGGCCAGGTCATCGTCCGGCCGAAGTCCGGCAAGATCGAGGACGCGGCTCTGGCGCTCGAAAAGCTGGTGCCGGTGGACGTGCTGGGCCTCGCTGAAGGACGCCAGCGCTACGGCCTCTTCACCAATACCGAAGGCGGAATCCTCGACGACCTGATGATCACCAATCGCGGCGATCATCTCTTCCTCGTCGTCAACGCCGCCTGTAAGGACGCCGACTTCGAGCTTCTGAAAAAGGGCCTTTCCGACACCTGCGAGGTCACGCTGCTCGACGATCGCGCGCTGATCGCGCTTCAGGGCCCGCACGCCGAAGCCGTGCTTGGTGAGCTCTGGGCTGATGTCTCCGCCATGCGCTTCATGGACGTTGCAGAAGCCGACCTGCACGACGTGACCTGCATTATCGCGCGCTCGGGCTACACCGGCGAAGACGGCTTCGAGATTTCCATTCCCGTTGCCTCCGCCGTCGATGTGACACAGCGCCTGCTGGAGCATCCTGATGTGAAGCCGATCGGCCTCGGCGCCCGCGATTCGCTGCGTCTGGAAGCCGGACTTTGTCTCTATGGCAACGATATCGACACCAGCACGACCCCGGTCGAAGCCGGGCTCGAATGGGCCATGCAGAAGGCGCGCCGCGCCGGTGGCGCCCGTGAAGGCGGTTTCCCCGGTGCCGACCGTATCCTCGGCCAGTTCGCCGATGGCGCTTCGCGTCGTCGCGTCGGGCTGAAGCCCGAGGGACGCGCACCGGTTCGCGGTGGGGCAAACCTGTTCGCCGATGCCGAGGGCAAGACCCCGGTCGGCCAGGTGACGTCGGGCGGTTTCGGTCCTTCCGTCGATGGTCCCGTTGCCATGGGCTACGTCGACGCCGGCCATATCGAAAACGGCACCACCCTATTTGCGGAAGTGCGCGGCAAGTACCTGCCTGTCGTCGTCGCCGCCCTGCCCTTTGTCAAACAAACCTACAAACGCTGATCAGGAGAGAGCGCAAATGTTGAAGTTCACCGACGAACACGAGTGGCTGAAGGTCGAAGCTGGCGTCGCAACGGTCGGCATCACCGAACATGCCGCCGGCCAGCTCGGCGACCTCGTCTTCGTGGAACTGCCGGAAACCGGCTCCACCTTCGCCAAGGGCGACACTGCGGCGACCGTTGAATCCGTCAAGGCGGCATCCGACGTCTATTGTCCGCTTGATGGCGAAATCGTCGAAGTCAACCAGGCGATCGTCGACGATCCGTCGCTCGTCAACAGCGATCCGCAGGGCGCTGCCTGGTTCTTCAAGCTGAAGCTCGCCGATCCGAACGCGGCCGACGCCCTTCTCGACGAAGCGGCCTACAAGGAGCTCGTCGCCTGATGAGCATGCCCAAGGATTTCACCTTCACGGACTATAAGCCGTATGATTTCGCCAATCGGCGTCATATCGGCCCGTCGCCGGCCGAGATGGACGAGATGCTGAAGGTCGTCGGTTATCCGACGCTCGACGCGCTCATCGACGACACGGTCCCGCCGTCGATCCGCCAGAAGACGCCGCTCGCCTGGGGCGCGCCGATGACCGAGCGCGAAGCGCTCGACAAGATGCGCGAAACGGCCAATCGCAATCAGAAGCTCGTTTCGCTGATCGGCCAGGGCTATTACGGCACCATCACGCCGCCGGTGATCCAGCGCAACATCCTGGAAAACCCCGCCTGGTACACGGCCTATACGCCCTACCAGCCGGAAATCAGCCAGGGCCGTCTCGAAGCGCTGCTCAACTACCAGACCATGGTCTGCGACCTGACCGGCCTCGACGTTGCCAATGCTTCGCTGCTCGATGAGGCGACGGCTGCGGCTGAAGCCATGGCGATGGCAGAGCGTGTCTCGAAGTCGAAGGCCAAGGCATTCTTTGTCGACGAGAACTGCCATCCGCAGACGATCGCACTTCTGAAGACCCGCGCCGAGCCGCTCGGCTGGCAGATCGTCATCGGCAATCCCTTCACCGATCTCGATCCGGTCGACGTCTTTGGCGCGATCTTCCAGTATCCGGGCACCTACGGCCACGTGAACGATTTCACCGGCCTGATTGCCCGCCTGCACCAGACCGGCGCGATCGCGACCATCGCTGCCGACCCGCTGGCGCTGGCCCTGTTGAAGTCTCCTGGCGAGATGGGCGCCGATATCGCCATCGGCTGCACCCAGCGCTTCGGCGTTCCGGTCGGCTATGGTGGACCGCATGCGGCCTATATGGCCGTCAAGGATGCGCACAAGCGCTCCATGCCCGGCCGTCTCGTCGGCGTTTCGGTCGATGCCCGTGGCAACCGTGCCTATCGCCTGTCGTTGCAGACGCGCGAACAGCACATCCGCCGCGAAAAGGCGACGTCGAACATCTGCACCGCGCAGGTTCTGCTCGCCGTCATGGCGTCGATGTACGCCGTCTTCCACGGACCGAAGGGCATCAAGGCGATCGCCCAAAGCGTTCACCAGAAGACCGTGCGTCTCGCCATGGGCCTTGAAAAGCTTGGCTACACCGTCGAACCCGACGTGTTCTTCGATACGATCACCGTCGAGGTCGGCAAGCTGCAGGGCATCATCCTCAAGACCGCGGTCGCCGAGGAAGTGAACCTGCGCAAGATCGGCGAAACCAAGATCGGCATCAGCCTCGACGAGCGCTCGCGCCCCGTCACGCTCGAAGCCGTCTGGCGCGCCTTCGGTGGCGACTTCAAGGTGGAAGAGTTCGAGCCGGGTTACCGCCTGCCGCAGCCGCTGCTGCGCACCAGCGAATACCTGATGCACCCGATCTTCCACATGAACCGCGCCGAAAGCGAGATGACGCGGTATATCCGCCGTCTTTCGGACCGCGATCTTGCGCTCGACCGTGCGATGATTCCGCTCGGCTCCTGCACGATGAAGCTCAACGCCACCGCGGAAATGCTGCCGATCACCTGGCCGGAATTCTCGGAGATCCATCCCTTCGTGCCGAAGGAACAGGCGGCTGGTTATCAGCACATGATCGAGGATCTGTCGGAGAAGCTCTGCGCCGTCACCGGTTATGACGCGATCTCGATGCAGCCGAACTCCGGCGCACAGGGCGAGTATGCCGGTCTGCTGACGATCCGCGCATACCACCTGGCGCAGGGCAACGCCCATCGCGACGTCTGCCTGATCCCGACCTCGGCGCACGGCACCAACCCTGCATCGGCCCAGATGGCCGGCATGAAGGTGGTCGTCATCAAGGTCAGCGAAAACGGCGACATCGACATGGACGATTTCCGTGCGAAGGCCGAGCAGTACGCGGAAAACCTGTCGTGCTGCATGATCACCTACCCCTCGACGCACGGCGTGTTCGAGGAGAACGTGCGCGAAGTCTGCGAGATCGTGCACAAGCACGGCGGCCAGGTCTATATGGACGGCGCCAACATGAACGCCATGGTCGGCCTTGCCCGCCCCGGCGACATCGGCTCCGACGTCAGCCACCTGAACCTGCACAAGACCTTCTGCATCCCGCACGGCGGCGGCGGTCCCGGCATGGGTCCGATCGGCGTCAAGGCGCATCTGGCACCCTACCTGCCCGGTCACCCGGAAACCGACGGCAATGACGGTGCGGTTTCGGCGGCGCCATTCGGCTCGGCTTCGATCCTGCCGATCTCCTGGAGCTACTGCCTGATGATGGGTGGCGAAGGCCTGACCCAGGCGACGAAGGTGGCGATCCTCAACGCCAACTACATCGCTGCCCGCCTGAAGGGCGCCTATGAGGTGCTCTACAAGTCGTCCAGGGGCCGCGTCGCGCATGAGTGCATCATCGACACCCGTCCGCTGGTCGAAAGCGCCGGGGTCACCGTCGACGATGTCGCCAAGCGGCTGATCGACTGCGGCTTCCACGCCCCGACCATGAGCTGGCCGGTTGCCGGCACGCTGATGATCGAGCCGACCGAGTCGGAGACCAAGGCCGAGATCGACCGCTTCTGCGATGCGATGCTGGCGATCCGCGAGGAAGCCCGCGCGATCGAGGAAGGTCGTATGGACAAGGTCAACAACCCGCTGAAGAACGCTCCGCACACGGTCGAAGACCTGGTCGGCGATTGGGATCGTCCCTACTCGCGCGAGCAGGCCTGCTTCCCGCCGGGCGCCTTCCGTGTCGACAAGTACTGGTCGCCGGTCAACCGCGTCGACAACGTCTATGGCGACCGCAACCTCGTCTGCACCTGCCCGCCGCTGGAAAGCTACGCGGAAGCGGCAGAGTAACGTCTAAAGAACCGGCGGGGCGCCCGCTCCGCCGGTTTTTCCCGGCGCTTATCCGCGGCCGTGGCAAGTGCGCGTCCCGCGCCCATCACATCCAGAAGCATCTCCGTAACTCGCGAAGTACGACCGATACGCGTGCGTAGCGCCATTCCGCCGGCGATTACGCGATGCGCAGGGCTACCGACGCGAGGTCATTCCGGGAGGCAGGATGGTGTTCTCGATCCAGAATCGCACGAAAGCCTCGGCAAAATGCCTGTAGCCGGCGACCGAAGCAGGCTTGGCCACATAGGCATTGGCGCCGGCTCGATAACAATGGAGCACATCGGTCGGATTGCTGGATGAGGTCAGCACGATGATCGGGATCAGGACGGTCGCCTGTCCCCTGCGGATGCGCCGCAGAAGCTCGATGCCGTCGTTGCCGGGCAGTTTGATATCCAGGAGCACATAGTCGAAATGCGTTTGGGCAAGGTGCTCGGTCGCATTGTCCGCGTCTGC
The DNA here is from genome assembly GCF_016652895.1 of Ensifer sp. SSB1. Lineage (NCBI taxonomy): Bacteria > Pseudomonadati > Pseudomonadota > Alphaproteobacteria > Hyphomicrobiales > Rhizobiaceae > Ensifer > Ensifer sp. SSB1. The sequence continues at coordinate 27,162 of NZ_JAEPRP010000054.1, read as the reverse complement.
TGCCAGCACCAGATCGATCGTTTCGTCGACCTGTGCGAAGGCACGCATAACGAAGCGCGCGTCGTGCGCGTCGTCCTCCACCAAGAGCACTCGCTTTGGCGTCGAGGCCACCTGTTTCGTCCTAGTTCGCCTTCCGTAGCCGCCTCGGAAGAAGCACGATGAAACGTGCGCCTTCGCGGAAGGTCGTGTCAAGTCGGATCGAGCCTTCGTGACTTTCAGCTATGCGTTTGGCCAGTGCAAGGCCGATACCGGTGCCGCCATAGACAGTCTCGTCCTTGTGCAGCCGCTGGAACACTTCGAAGATCCGGGCTGAAAAGCGCGGATCGATGCCGATGCCGTTGTCTTCGACCACAAACTCGACGATCTGGTCGACGAGGCCGCCTTGAATGCGGATCACCGGTTGGCGGTCGGCGTGCCGATACTTGATCGCATTGCCGACCAGGTTCTGAACCAGACGGCGGAGAAGCTCCGGGTCGCCTTCCAGCTGCGGCAGGTCGCCAACCTCGAAGGTTGCCTGTGCTTCCTGTGCGTCGCTGGCAAGAATGGTCAGCGTCTCGGCAACGATGTCCGCGAGCCGCACCTCTGTCCAATGGCTGATCCGGTGCGCGATTTGCGCATAGTCGAGCAGGCTGTCGATCACCCGGTTCATGCGCCTCACGCTGTCACGCAGATGGCGCGCATTCTCGGCAAGTTCGATCTGGTTTCCTGCCGCGAGATCGTCTTCGATCATTTCGGAGAACATGGAGATGTGTCTGAGCGGCGCCTTGAGGTCATGGGACACCGTCGCCGTGAACTGGTCGAGCGCTTCGTTCTTGTGCTCCAGTTCCTGCCGCTGGCGCTCGAGCGCGAGTTCCGCGCGCTTGAGATCGGTGACATCGACGCGCGCGACGACAGTGTTGCCGTCCTTCGCCTTGATGTTCTCCACACGTAGCCAGCGGTCATCGGCGTAGCGGTAGATTTTGGGTCGACCGTCGGGATGGCGGAAATCGCGCAGGCGCGAAGCGATCCATTCGTCGCCCTCGCGGGTGCCTGGCAAGGCATCGGGATAGTGGCCGCCCTGGCGTGCCAGAAGCAGGATTTCCTCGGCGGTGATGCCCGGCTCAAGCGCCGCACCTGCCGGCCCGCAAATCGCCTGGTAGGCCCTGTTATAGACGACCAGCCGTTCTTCCCGGTCGAAGATCGCGAATCCCTCGGGCATGGCTTCCAGTGCCGCGTTCAGCATTTCGGAAGCCTTCTGCCGCTCGCCCACGGCCTCTGTCAGATCCGAAACGTCGCGAATGATGCCGATCAGCGCCAGCTCTTCGCCCTGATCGTCGAGCAGAGGTGTCGTGCGAAGGTGGCCGGAGAATGTCGATCCGTCGCGCCTGATATAGAGATAGTTCGAGGTCCGGGCGGCGGTTTCGTCCACGCGGGCCGCCCGGTTCCGCAGGCGCTTCCCGTATTCCGTATCGTTGGCGTAGATCAGCCGTACCGAACGGTCGATGAATTCCTCAGCCGAATAGCCGAACTGGCGAAGGGCGGCGTTGTTTGCGGAGCGGATCACGCGCTCGGCGTCGATGATGATCACTGGGTCGGGAAACGTCTCGTAGAGCGCCTTGAAGACGAGATCCTCATTGAACGCCGCCATGCCCTATCCCCTGTTCCACGTCCAAGCATCTCAGCAGAAAAAAGGCCCGGCGAAAACCGGGCCGACCTATCCGCTTGAAGGAATGGAGAAACTTAGTTGGCGCGCACCACAGCGTCGCCCTGCGCAGCGAGCGCCGCGAGGTCGGCGGGCTTCAACTCGACCGATTCGCCGCAGCCGCAAGCTGACGTCTGGTTCGGGTTGTTGAAGGTAAAGCCGGAACGCAGCGTCGTGATTTCGAAGTCCATCTGCGTGCCGAGCAGATAAAGCACAGCCTCCGGCGCGACCCAGACCCTGGCGCCCTGATGCTCGATCAGGTCGTCCTTGGGATTGGGTTCGGTCACCAGGTCGACGGCATACTCCATGCCGGCGCAGCCGCCCTTCTTGATGCCGACACGAATGCCCTTGGCATCGGCTCCGGCGCCATCGACGATCGAACGCACGCGGTCGGCGGCGGCATCGGTCAGGCTCATAACGGCAAAGCCCATAGGCTCGTTCTCCTTGTCGTCACCGGGGTAAAGGCCCGGCGCCTTACAGAATCAAATGTAGTATCCGTGCCTTAACGGATCAATATGCGGGCGTTCGGCTCAGTACCAGCCAACGGCGACCTGCGCCTCCTCGGACATGCGGTCCGGCGTCCACGGCGGATCGAAGGTCATGGCGACTTCAACACCCGATACGCCTCCGACGGCGCCGACGGCATTCTCGACCCAGCCGGGCATTTCGCCAGCCACCGGGCAACCCGGAGCGGTCAGCGTCATGTCGATCTTGACCATCCGGTCGTCTTCGATGTCGATCTTGTAGATGAGACCAAGCTCGAAGATGTCGGCCGGAATTTCCGGATCATAGACGGTCTTCAGCGCGGCGATGATGTCGTCGCTGAGCCGCGCCAGTTCCTCGGCCGGGATTTCCGAATGTACGATGCCCTCGCGAACATCGACCTTTTCTTCCGTAGCATCAAGGCTCATATCGGCCTCCTGGACTTTCTCTTTTGGTTCAGAAGATCAAAAGAACTCTTTGAACCTTTTGCAAATTTTCAACTTTCAAGTTCTCAGGCGAAGAACTTGCGTGCATGTTCCAGTGCATCCGCCAGCGCATCCACTTCGGCCCTGGTATTATAGAGTCCGAAAGACGCACGGCATGTGGAGGTAACGCCGAAGCGTTTCAAGAGCGGCTGGGCGCAATGGGTGCCGGCGCGAACGGCGACGCCGGCGCGGTCGATCACCATGGACACATCGTGCGAATGGATGCCGGCGATCTCGAAGGCAAAGATGCTGCCCTTGTCCGGCGCATCGCCGAAGACCCTCAGCGAATTGACCGCCGAAAGCCGCTCGCGTGCATAGGCCGTCAGGTCCGCCTCATGCGCCTGGATCGCGGCGCGGCCGAGCTTTTCCATGTAGTCGAGTGCGTAGCCGAGCCCGATCGCCTGCACGATCGGCGGCGTGCCGGCTTCAAAGCGGTGCGGCGGGTCGTTGTAGGTGACGGTATCCTCGGTCACCACCTCGATCATCTCGCCGCCGCCGAGGAACGGCCGCATCTCCTTCAGTCGGTCCATCTTGCCATAAAGCACGCCGACGCCGGAGGGGCCGTAAAGCTTGTGGCCGGTCATCACGTACCAGTCGCAGTCGATGTCCTGGACATCGACCGGCATGTGCACCGCGCCCTGGCTGCCGTCGACCAGAACCGGGATGCCACGCTCGCGGGCGATGCGGCAGATTTCCTTGACCGGAACGACCGTGCCCAGCGCATTCGACATATGGGTGATGGCGATGAGCTTGGTGCGGTCCGTCAGGCACTTGACGAATTCCTCGACGTGCAGGGCACCGTTATCGTCGACCGGAATCCAGAGCAGCTTGGCGCCCTGGCGCTCGCGGATGAAGTGCCAAGGGACGATGTTGGAGTGGTGTTCCATGATCGACAGCACGATCTCGTCACCCTCGCCGAGCTTCGGCATGCCGTAGCCATAGGCGACCGTGTTGATCGCTTCGGTCGAGGACTTGGTGAAGATGATGTTTTCGGCCGACGGGGCATTGAGGAAGCGGCGCACCTTTTCGCGCGCCGCCTCATAGGCTTCCGTCGCGGCATTCGACAGGAAATGCAGGCCGCGATGGACGTTGGCGTATTCGTTGGAATAGGCATGGGAGATCGCATCGATCACGACCTGCGGCTTCTGTGCCGATGCGCCGTTATCGAGATAGACAAGCGGCTTACCGTAGACGGTTTTCGACAGGATCGGGAAATCCTTGCGGATCGCTTCGACGTCGTAGGCAGGCACCGGTACAGTGTGTTCCATGTCTCTTAATCCAATTGCCCTGGAGCGCCGCGCGTCCCTCAAGACGCGCTAAGCGCACTGCAACATGTTGAACCGCTGCATAATTTACCCTCAAATCGCTGCGGATTTAAGGAATTACGCAAGGAGCCCGTCAGGCGTGCTTGTCGAGCCAGGTCGAGATGACGTCTTCCAGTGCCTCGACCAGCGCCTCGTGGTCTTCAAGCTCTTCGACGATCTCGGCAACGAAGGCATTGACGAGCATGGCCCGCGCCTTGTTTTCCGGAACGCCGCGCGCCATCAGGTAGAAGAGCTGCGTGTGGTCGATATCGGCAACCGTCGCACCGTGGCCGCACTGCACGTCGTCAGCAAAGATCTCCAGTTCCGGCTTGGCCGACAGGTCGGCGTCGTCGGACAGAAGCAGCGTGTTGCACGCCATCTTCGCGTCGGTCTTCTGTGCGTCCTTGGCGACCAGGATCTTGCCCTGGAACACACCCTTGGCCCGATCGAACACGACGTTGCGGATAATCTCCGTCGACGTGGTGTGCGGCACGTTGTGGCCGAGCGTAAAGGTCACGTCCGTATGGGTCTCACCGCCAAGCAGGTTGATGCCGCGCAGTTTGAAGTCGGCGCCCTCACCGCTCGTCTTGCCGTGGATCTCCTGGCGCACCAGCTTGCCGCCCGCGTTGATCACGAAGAGATGCAGCTTGGCGTTCTTGCCAAGGTCGAAGCGGATCTGGCCGAGATGGGTATCGGCTGCACCCTGCTGCTGCAGGACGATCCAGATGATGTCCGCACCTTCGGCAAGCGTCACGTCGCTGACCGAGGAGACGAAGCTCTCGGCATCGTTGGTCGACAGATGCCGCTCGACTACCGTTGCCTTGGTGTTGGTACCGAAGGTCACCGGGAAGCGCGTATGCGCCTGGCCGAGGCTCTGTACCAGCTGGATTTCCAGCGGATCTTCGAGCGCCGTTTCAGCGGCCACGTCGATTTCGAGACCGCCGCGAACGAGGCCGCCATTGATGCGGCCGATCGCGTCATCAAAGCCGAGCACCGCGAGACCGGCTGCCGCCGAACCGTCGAGCAGGCTGTCGACGTAGGAACGGACAGTCAAACCCTCCGGAAGGCTGCCCTTGAGATCCACCTGGCCGTTGCGCACGGAAAGCACCGTCGAGCCCGGAACCAGCGCGTCGACGCGATCGGCAAAAGCCGTCGGATCGGCTGCGGGAACGGCGCGCAGCAGCGTTCTGAGGTCCGTGTAGTGCCAGGATTCGACACGGCGGGTCGGAAGGCCAGCTGTGCGCAGCTCGTGCACCAGCGTGTCGCGAACCGAGAGTACCGAACCGTCACCCGGCAGATCGCCGATCTGGGCGGTGTAGGCGTCGACGAGCGCCGTCTCGGCTGCCGTCATCTTGATTGCCTGTTGCATATTCATTCGAACACTCCTTCAACAGGCGTCAGGCCGCGGCCTCGATGATGTCCGCGTAGCCGTTGGCTTCGAGTTCGTGTGCCAGCGTCTTGTCGCCCGACTTGATGACCTGGCCCTTGTAGAGCACGTGCACGCTGTCCGGCACGATGTAGTCGAGCAGGCGCTGGTAGTGGGTGATGACGACGACCGCGCGGTCCGGCGAACGCAGCGCGTTAACGCCGTCGGCAACGATCTTCAGCGCGTCGATGTCGAGACCGGAGTCGGTTTCGTCGAGGACGCACAGCTTCGGCTCAAGCAGCGACATCTGCAGGATTTCGGCGCGCTTCTTCTCACCGCCGGAGAAGCCGACGTTCAGCGGGCGACGCAGCATTTCCGGAGCGATCTTGAGTTCCGCTGCCGCTTCCTTGACGCGACGCATGAATTCCGGCGTCGTCAGTTCGTCTTCGCCGCGATACTTGCGCTGCTCGTTCATCGCTACCTTGAGGAACTGCATGGTGGCAACACCGGGGATTTCGACCGGGTACTGGAAGGCAAGGAAGATGCCCTTGGCCGCACGCTCGGAAGCGTCGAGCTCCAGGATGCTCTCGCCGTTGTAGAGGATGTCGCCTTCGGTGACTTCGTAGTCTTCGCGGCCCGAGAGGATGTAGGAGAGCGTCGACTTGCCGGAGCCGTTCGGGCCCATGATGGCAGCCACTTCGCCGGCCTTCACGGTGAGGTTCAGGCCACGGATGATTTCGGTGCCGTCTTCGGCGATGCGGGCGTGCAGGTTCTTGATTTCAAGCATTCTAATCGTCCTCTTGGGAAACGAATTTGTGTTCGGGCGCAACATCGTGCGCGCCATTAAATATTCAGTCCGGGGCGTTAGCCGACCGAGCCTTCGAGCGAGATCCCGATCAGCTTCTGCGCTTCGACAGCGAACTCCATCGGCAGCTCCTGGATCACTTCCTTGACGAAGCCGTTGACGATCAGCGCGATCGCCGCTTCCGTCGGGATGCCGCGCTGCAGGCAGTAGAACAGCTGGTCCTCGGAGATCTTCGAGGTCGTCGCCTCGTGCTCGAACTGTGCCGTCGAGTTCTTCGCCTCGATGTAGGGCACGGTATGCGCGCCGCACTTGTCGCCGATCAGCAGCGAGTCGCACTGGGTGAAGTTGCGGGCATTCTCAGCCTTGCGGTGGGCCGAAACCTGGCCGCGATAGGTGTTTTCCGAAACGCCGGCAGCGATGCCCTTGGAGACGATGCGGCTCGACGTGTTCTTGCCGAGGTGGATCATCTTGGTGCCGCTATCGATCTGCTGGTGACCGTTCGAAACGGCGATCGAGTAGAACTCGCCGCGCGAACCGTCGCCGCGCAGGATGCAGGACGGATACTTCCAGGTGATCGCCGAGCCGGTTTCGACCTGCGTCCAGGAGATCTTGGAATTCTTGCCGCGGCAATCGCCACGCTTGGTGACGAAGTTGTAGATGCCGCCCTTGCCTTCCTTGTCGCCCGGATACCAGTTCTGCACCGTCGAGTACTTGATCTCGGCGTCGTCGAGCGCAACCAGTTCGACGACGGCAGCGTGAAGCTGGTTCTCGTCGCGCTGCGGCGCCGTGCAGCCTTCGAGATAGGACACGTAGGCGCCGTCTTCGGCGATGATCAGCGTGCGCTCGAACTGGCCCGTGTTCTTCTCGTTGATGCGGAAGTAGGTCGACAGTTCCATCGGGCAACGAACGCCCTTCGGCACGAAGACGAAGGAGCCATCGGTGAAGACCGCGGAGTTCAGCGTCGCATAGTAGTTGTCGGTCGTCGGAACGACGGAGCCGAGATACTTCTTCACAAGGTCCGGATGTTCGCGGATCGCCTCGGAGATCGACATGAAGATCACGCCGGCCTTCTTCAGCTCTTCCTTGAAGGTGGTGACGACCGAGACGCTGTCGAACACGGCGTCGACGGCGATCTTCGACTTCTGCACGCCCGCCAGGATTTCCTGTTCCTTCAGCGGAATGCCGAGCTTCTCGTAGACCTTGAGGATTTCGGGGTCGACTTCGTCGAGCGACTTCGGACCAGTCACGCCCTTGGGAGCGGCGTAGTAGTAGATCTCGTTGAAGTCGATCTTCGGATAGCTGACGCGCGCCCAGGTCGGCTCTTCGAGCGTCAGCCAGCGGCGATAGGCCTCCAGACGCCACTCAAGCATCCATTCCGGCTCGCTCTTCTTTGCGGAGATGAAGCGAATGATATCTTCCGAAAGACCCTTCGGGGCCTTCTCGACTTCGATGGTGGTCTCAAAGCCGTATTTGTACTGGTCGACGTCGATCTGACGGACCTGATCAATGGTCTCCTGCACGGCAGGCATGTCGTTCTCCAATCTTGCCGGATCCAAGGTCCGGCAGCTTGTAAACACGATGCGCTCGGCGCACCGCTTATGTAATGGCTAAAAGGCGCTTTTCACCCTGTTTGCCAAGCGGAAAATTGCTTTTCCGCAATTTCATCCATTCGCTCCGCCTCAGGCGGCTTTCCCCGATGCACGGCGTCTTGCTGCTACCTTCGCAAAGGCAGCGGCGCAACGCTCGATTTCGGCCGCCGTCGTCGCCTCGCCGATCGAGATCCGCAGCGCACCCTGGCGCGGATCGTAACCCATCGCCGTCAGCACGTGGCTCTGCCCGACCTTGCCGGACGAGCAAGCCGATCCGGCCGAAAGCGCCACCCCTTCGAGATCGAAGGCGATCTGTCCCGTTTCCGCTTTCAGGCCAGGAAGCGTGAAGAATGTCGTGTTGCCGACGCGCGAAACGTCGCGACCGTGTATGACCACATCGCCAGCCGCTGCCAGCATGTCGCCTTCGAGCTTGTCGCGCAGCGCGGCAATCGCGCTCATCCGCTGGCCGACGCCTTCGCCGGCGATCCTGGCGGCCGCGGCGAAGCCAGCAATTGCCACCGGATTTTCAGTGCCCGAACGATGGCCCTTCTCCTGTCCGCCGCCGCGGATTAGCGGTGCGGGCATCATCACCTCGCCGCGCGCCACCAGCGCGCCGGCGCCCTTTGGGCCACCGATCTTGTGCGAAGAGACAATGAGGAAATCGGCGCCGAGTTCTTCGATCGAGAGCGGCACGCGGCCGGCGGCCTGAACCGCGTCAACGACGAGAATGCCGCCATGGGCACGAACGATCTCGGCGATCTCGGCAATCGGTTGGATGATACCGGTCTCGTTGTTGACCAGCATGACGGCAACCATCGGCAAGCCAAGCTGGCGATCATGCGCCGCCAACAGGTCCCGAAGCGCCTGAAGGTCGATGATTCCCGCGGAGGTCACGGGGATTTCATTGACGGCATCGCGCGGGAATCGCCCGCCTTCGCGTACCGCCGGATGTTCGATCGCCGAGGCGTAGAGCCGGCCGATTTTCAGCGGTGTGCGTCCCATGCGGAAATCGGGCGTCAGCACAAGATTCGCTGCTTCCGTTGCGCCGCTGGTAAAGATGACGCTCGCAGGCTTTGCGCCGCAAAGGGCGGCCACATCGCGGCGGGCATTTTCGATGAGCGTGCGCAGCGCACGGCCCTCGCCATGGACGGAAGAAGGGTTGCCGACAAGGTCGAGCGCGAACAGGCATGCCTCGCGCGCTTCGCTCAGAAGCGGCGCCGTGGCGTTCCAGTCCATGTAGATGCGCGAACTCGACATGATTTCCTTCGCTAGAACAACAGGCTGCGACCCGGCAACCTCTGGCGATGCATTTTCCTTGAATTTTCCGCGTCGCTTGCCTTATGAGACGAAGCACAAGGCGGAATGTCCGCACAGAAGTTTTGAACGGTTCTAAACTAGGTTTTAGAAAAGCTGACTGCTTTCGTCAAGACTGATCGCGATCTGAACCCAAGATTCGAACCAGGAACACTCCCGGAGAACCAATGCCCGAAATCATCTTCAACGGACCCGCTGGCCGCCTCGAAGGCCGCTATCAGCCTTCGAAGCAGAAGAGCGCACCGATCGCCATCATCCTGCACCCGCATCCGCAGTTTGGCGGCACGATGAACAACCAGATCGTCTACCAGCTCTTCTACATGTTCCAGAAGCGCGGCTTCACCACGCTCCGGTTCAATTTCCGCGGCATCGGTCGCAGCCAGGGTGAGTTCGACCATGGCGCCGGAGAGCTCTCGGACGCGGCATCGGCGCTCGACTGGGTGCAGAGCCTGCACCCCGATTCCAAGAGCTGCTGGGTTGCCGGCTATTCCTTCGGTGCCTGGATCGGCATGCAGCTCTTGATGCGTCGCCCGGAGATCGAAGGCTTCATGGCTGTCGCTCCGCAGCCGAACATCTACGACTTCTCGTTCCTGGCGCCCTGCCCGTCTTCGGGCCTGATCATCAACGGCGATTCCGACAAGGTCGCGCCGGAGAAGGACGTGAATGGTCTCGTCGAGAAGCTTAAAGCCCAGAAGGGCATTCTCATCACCCACCGCACCGTTCCGGGCGCCAACCACTTCTTCAATGGCCAGGTCGATGGCCTGATGACGGAGTGCGAGGACTACCTCGACCGTCGCCTCAACGGCGAACTGACGCCGGAGCCGGCTGCCAAGCGCATTCGCTGACCCCTGGTAGATTGACAAAAAGGGCCGCGCGTTCTTCGAATCGCGCGACCCTTTTCGTTTCAGGCTAGCCTTGCGGGCGGCTGATCCACTGCGGCACAGTCGGATTGACGACGGTGGTCGGCACATCCGCGCACTCGACGCGGTTTCTTCCGTTCGCCGTGGCTGAGTAGAGCGCCTTGTCGGCGCGCTGCATGACGGGAGCCAGGGCCTCGCCGCTACCGGCGGTGGTGACGCCGAAGCTCGCCGTTACACGCGCTGCTTCCGGCAAGCTGGCGATCTGCTGGGACATGATGGCAGCGCGCATGCCATGGGCGACGACGCGGGCTTCCGACAGGTCGGTACAGGGCAGGAACACTGCGAATTCCTCACCGCCAAGGCGACCGGCCACGGCACGGTTCGGCATGACGTCCATCAGCACCCGCGCAAAGCGACGGATCACCTCGTCACCGGCAAGATGGCCATAGGTGTCGTTGACCAGCTTGAAGCGATCGAGGTCGGCGAGAATAAGTGTGCCTGGCGTCTGGGTGGCACGCGCATGCAAGAGCGGCATGACGCGATCCATGAAGCCACGGCGATTGTAGAGCCCTGAAAGCAGGTCGATTTCCGAACGGGCCTGCACATCGTCGATGATGTCCTTGACCATCACGCCGAGCATCGCAAGTCCTGCTCCGACGATCAACATCGCACCGAGTGCCTGGGAAATGAGCGCGAACGGGCTCGAAACGTAATCTTGAGCGGAGGCGCCAGAGCCGGCGGCCACGGCCGCATAGATCTTCACGAGATAATAGAGCGAGCAGAGTGCCAGCAGGCCGAAAAGCAGCCAGTCGAAGAACGAGCGACGTCCTGAACGCAGCACCACGGACGCGGTCCACATCTGGATCAGGAAGAAGGGTAGTTGGTAGGGAATGGCATGCAGCCAGGTGCCGCGCGGCAGACCGAAAATGGCCACATCCAACGCGACACCGGCGATAAAGCATGCGCCCAGCACCGGCCAACGCACCGGGACCTCATAGAAGAGACCGAGCCCGAACCGCAGAAGGCAGAAGCCGCCAAGCATGCAGGCGAAGGCTCCGATCGCAAAGAGCCGCGGCGTGGACGAGAAGGGAACGATTGCTTCGCAAACGGCCGCAAGCGAGGCGACAGCGAAACCGGCGGCACACCACAGGGCCGCGCGGCGCTGGCGGCTTTTTGCAGCGATGGTGAGGAATGCGGCCGTGAAAATCTGCGCAATGATGAAGTTCACAGCCAGCAGAGAAAGCGCACCACCCATCGAAGAACCCGAAACCTTCGTATTGCGGCGAGCCGCTCTTCGCCACCACACGTGGTAGCGGATGCCGATCCTAATGGGCCGATGCGAAGAATTGATTAATCCGTTCGGTGGATACCATACACCGTTTCGGGCTTTTCAGCGAGCAGGTCTGGCAGCTTGTTTTCCGCCCGTGACGGGCTGACGGACACCCGTCGTGCCTGGATAGGTGAGCGGTAAACCCCGCAAGGAGCGCACGGCGAGATAAGCCCAGGCCTCGGCTTCCATGGAATCGCCGTTTAAGCCGGCATCCTCCGCCGGGAGCACCACGGCGCCCGTCTCCTTCGCCAGCGCCGCGAGGTCGCGCATGATCACCGGGTTGAGGCGGCCCCCGCCGCAAACGATGTAGGTGGACGGTCGCTGCGGCAAATGCCCGGCGGATTTGAGAATGGCTGCTGCCGTTACATGGGCAAGCGTACGGGCGCCGTCGGCCAGGCCGGCGTCGCTTCCCGACGGCGGCGCGAAATCGTTTCTGTCGAGCGAGCGGCGTTGCTTGGCGGCGAAGAAAGGACTGGCGAGGTAACGTGATGCGAGATCGGGCAGAACGGTGCCTTCGCTCGCGATCATGCCGCCCTGGTCGTAGGGAATGCCGGCATGTGCCTCGACCCATTGATCGATCAGCGTGTTGCCGGGGCCGCTGTCATAGGCAACCAGCGTCTCCCCAGTGCCGATGAAGGTCAGGTTGGAAATACCGCCGATATTGACGAAGACGACTGGCGCCGCAAGCCCGGCCGCGCTCCGCGCCAGAGCAGCGTGGTAGGCCGGGATCAGTGGCGCGCCCTGCCCGCCATGCACCATGTCGTTGGCTCGCATATCGTAGACGACGTCGATGCCGGTTTCGTTGGCAAGCAGCGCGCCGTCGCCGATCTGCACGGTCAGGGCTTCGTCGGGGCGATGCAGTACGGTTTGCCCGTGAAAGCCGATCACATCGATATCAGCCGGCTTCAGGCTGTTATGCTGCAGGAAGGCCTTGACCGCTTCGGCATGACGTAGCGTCAGGTCGCGCTCGAGCTCCGACAGCGCTCCGGGCCTTTGGTCCCGCTGCGTGATGGTCTTCGCCTCGTCCAATCCCTGTTTCAGCCGGTCGCGGAAGCGGGCGTCATAGGCATAGCCGGCAGAGGGGCCGCGCTCGACGATCGCGTCGCCGTCGGTCCTCAGCAAAGCGACATCGATGCCGTCCATGCTGGTGCCGCTCATCAGGCCGATTGCCGTTCTTGTCTGTGTCATGCCGTCAATATTTCCAGAATCACTTTTGAAGTGATTATGCGCGGAAACAGTGCTAAACGCCCGTTCGTTCAAAAACTTCCCCGCAAGAGAGACAGATCATGTCCGGTTTCAAGTCCGATTTCCTTCACACCCTCAGCGAGCGTGGCTTCATCCACCAGATCTCCGACGAGTCGGGCCTGGATGAACTGTTCCGCAAGGAAACCGTGACGGCCTATATCGGCTTCGATCCAACGGCACCGAGCCTTCATGCCGGCGGTCTCATTCAGATCATGATGCTGCACTGGATGCAGGCGACAGGCCATCAGCCGATCTCGCTGATGGGCGGCGGCACCGGCATGGTCGGTGATCCCTCCTTCAAGGATGAAGCGCGGCAATTGATGACGCCGGCGACGATCGAAGCCAACATCGCCAGCATCAAGACGGTCTTTTCCAACTACCTGACCTATGGCGAAGGCCCGAAGGACGCGTTGATGATCAACAACGCCGACTGGCTGCTCGGTATCAACTACCTCGAATTCCTGCGCGACGTCGGCCGCCACTTCTCGGTCAACCGCATGCTGTCCTTCGACAGCGTCAAGACGCGGCTTGATCGCGAGCAGTCTCTGTCGTTCCTCGAATTCAACTACATGATCATGCAGGCCTACGACTTCGTGGAGTTGCACAAGCGCACCGGCTGCCGCCTGCAGATGGGCGGCTCGGACCAGTGGGGCAACATCATCAACGGCATCGACCTCGGCCACCGCATGGGCACCGAGCAGCTTTACGCGCTGACCTCGCCGCTTTTGACGACGTCGTCGGGCGCCAAGATGGGCAAGTCGGTCAACGGCGCTATCTGGCTGAACCCGGACATGCTGTCGGCCTATGACTTCTGGCAGTACTGGAGAAATACCGAGGACGCCGACGTTACCCGCTTCCTGAAGCTCTACACGACGCTGCCGATGGCGGAGATCGAGCGTCTCTCGAAGCTTGGCGGCTCGGAGATCAACGAGGTCAAGAAGATCCTCGCAACGGAAATCACCGCCATGCTGCACGGCCGCCCGGCGGCCGAGCAGGCGGCGGAGACGGCGCGCAAGACCTTCGAGGAAGGTGCGCTTGCCGACGACTTGCCTTCGGTCGAAATTCCGACCGCAGATCTCGAAGCCGGCCTTGGCCTGCTGACGCTGATCGTGCGCGCCGGCCTTGCCGCTTCCAATGGCGAAGCCCGTCGTCACGTCCAGGGCGGTGCCATCAGGATCAACGATGAGGCCGTCAGCGACGAGCGCCGGCTGATCGGTACCGGCGACGTGACCGCCGACAATGTCGTCAAGCTGTCGCTCGGCAAGAAGAAGCACATTCTGGTGCGCCCGGCCTAAAGCCGGCGCATCAAGCAACGTTCGCAAGGCCGGCCTTTAGCGCCGGCCTTTTTCATTGGAATTCGAAAATGCTGCGGAAGACGCCCGGCGCGATGATCGACAAGGGGTTGATCGTCAGCTTCGGCTGGTTGAAGGGGCCGTTGAGCTTGAAGGTGATGCCGAGCAGGCCACGGTCACGACCATTGCCCAGCAATGCGCCGATCAATGGCAGTTCGCCGAAAATGCGGTTCAGGCCGTAGGCCGGCATGAAGGTGCCGGTCATGTCCATGATGCCGTTGCCGTCGCGTACAGTCCCCTGGAAAGTCGCGCCGACATCGGTCCCGCGGAGCACGCCGCCATCGACGCGGATCGCACCGCGGTCGAGCGCAAGCTGCGCGAAGCCGCGCTCGAAGCGGGCCGAACTCACGTCGATGTCGCGGCGGACGGCCTGGTTGAGGCTTCGTCCATCGGCGCCCGTTGGCGTCGACACCATCGATTGGAGCCGCTGTTCGCCGACCAGTTGGAACTTGCGGATATCGACGCTGCCCCGCCAGGAGCGCCCACCTCGGTCGCGCAGCTTGAGATTGAGCAGGCCGCCGCGCATGTTCTGGTAGATATCGGCAAAGCGCGCCAGCGCGCCGGCATCGCCTGTCGTCAGTTCCAGCGTGTTGTCGGCACCGGCCTTGGCGATCCGGGCAACGAGCGCTTGACCGCTGCCGGTGACGGCAGAAAGGTTGACGTCCTCGATCTGGCTTCCACGTTCCGCATAGACAAGGTTCACGTTCGACAGGGATTCGCCGTTGAAGCCGGTAATGCGATCGAGCTGGGCCTTCACGGTGATATCGTCACTGCCGCCCTGGTTCTGGTCGCTTCCCGCCTTTATCTGCGCGAGGATCGGCCTGATGTCTGCAGCCGCGCCGGTGAGCTTGGCCGTATAGCCGCCCTTGCCGCGATCGACTGAAACCTTGAAGTCGTCACCTTGTGCCAGACGGACATTATTGAGATCGGCGGATACGAGGCCGCTATTGTCCACCTGCAGATTGCCGCGCGCGCCGAAACCGTCGCCAGCAACGGCGAAATCGCTGATTGTGGCCAAATCGCCGTCCATGCTCGACGTGAACTGCGCCTCGGCCGGAATTCCGACACCCTTGCTCCAGCCGATCCAGGGCAGCGACAATGCCGCCTTGGTAAGGCCGACCTTCACCTTCTGCTTGCCGGTCTCATCGATGGCGACGTCGACCGTGATCGGTCCGGAGATGATCTTGGAGGGACCCGACGTGATTTTTTGCCAGACACCGTCTTCCAGTGTGCCCGAGATATGGCGCGAGCGCTTCACGGTCGAACCCGCATCGACCGGCTCGGTCAGTGCGACCTTGACCTTTGCGCCTTCGATTTTCGCATCGGCGTCCAGCACCGCCTGCTGATTGTCGACGCGGAACGTCCCCACCAGATCGGTCACAGGGCGCCCTTCGAGCGCCTTGTTGACGCTGACCTTGTCGAGCTGCATTTCCACCTGGTAGAGCGGCTTCGGTGGCTTCTGGTCGGAGATCAGGCCGAAGCGTGCACCGACGACAGCCGTCAGGGGGCCACTGAAATCCTCCGGCGACAATTTCGTTTTCTGCAGCGCCTGGATCGGTTTGTAGCTGACGAGCTCGGCGATCGCATCAGCCTCGCCACCCACCTCGATCTTCATTTCCGCCATCAGCGGCTTGGTGTAGACATCGGGAAGGATGAAGTCGCCGCCATTGAGCGCCACGGATCGTCCCGACGGAAAATAGGCAGTGCCCCGCCCAACGTCGACTGTCATGCGCTGTCCGCTCAGCTTGAACTTGCCGGACGTGTCGCGCAACGGCGGTATCTCGCCCGTTATGTTGATGCGCGTGTCGTCGATGTCGAAGTTGATGTTGAGCTCCTGCTCGTTGAGCTTCAACTCCCCCTCATTGTTGGCAATCCGACCCTCGGCAACCGACACTTCGATGCGGGCGTTGGTGACGATGCCGCCGAAGAGGTTGCCGATCGCCCAGCGGCGGGCGCCCTTGGCGAGCCACCACGGCCACAGCTGCTTGACGGCCCTCGCCTCCATGCGATCGCTGACGGCGGCAAAGCTGATCTGCGGCGAGGTCTTGCCGAAGGCGACCGAACGCGAACCGTACATCGAGCCGAGCGGACTCGATACTGCGAGTTGATCGAAGATCAGCCGGTGGGTGTCCGACGTGAACCGGCCGCTCGCCTTGGCATCGAAGATCAGCGGCTGCTCTGTGACGTCCTCCGGGGCCGAACTGGCGTTCTTCAGGAGAAGATCGATCGCGAAGCCTTTCTCCGTGGCGCCCGAGAGCTTGTCGAGGTCGATGATCGCGCCGGTGAACGGAAAGGTCGAACGGCCGATCTTGACGGCCGACGGCAGGATCTCGACCGAGGAGCGCTCGAAATCATAGGCGATGTCCATCTGTGATGGATTGAGCGTCGAGACGAGGCCGCCGGCATGGAACGCACCCTTGGAGGTGCGCACCGCCACGCGCAGATCCGGTTTTGCTTCGCCCGCAGCCCGCGTCGCCTTCAGTGTCAGCCCTGCCGTTGCGTCGATGCCGAACGCCTGCTCAGCACCGGACTTGCCGTGATAGAAGAACGGCGCAAGCGGCAGGTTGGTGATCGCTGCCTCAAAACCCGTGACGTGCCCCTTCTGCCCGAGCGCGTCGGCGGTGAGATCGACCTCGACGCCATCGACGGAGGCGCTGCCTTTCACGCTCATGGAGCCGCTGGCATCGCGGTTGAATTCGAGCGCGGAGGCGACGACGGGAACGACGCGGTTGCGGGAGCCGACGACGGAAAAACTGAAATCGGAGAGCGTTACGGTCTGGTTGCCGCGTCCGGCCGCCATCTGCGACATGCGGTCGACATGGGAAAACAGGGCTTCAAGGGCCTGGCCGACATCGGCGATGCGGATCTTGGTGAGATCGAGCGGTTCGCCTCGAGGAAGGAGCCCGGTATCGAAATCGCCGCCTTCCGCTTCGAGCCGCGAAACGGCGATGTGACCGGTCAGCAGCGCCAGCGGTTCGAGCGCGATCGAGATCGAGCGCAGCTTCGCAACGGGCTGCCCGGATGTCGCCTCGCTGAGCTCCACTTCGCGCGCCTTGAGCGCAATTGCGCCGCTTGCCGTCATGCGGACAACCGTGCTGCCGACATCGGCGTGATAGGCGTTTCCGAGCGCCGAATTGAGGGCGGCCCGCGCACGCGCGTTCAGCGTGCTGTCCATCATGCCGCTTTCGATCACGGTCACGAGGATCGCCCCTAGGATGAGGGCGAGCAGCGATATGGAAAGGGCAATCTTGGCACAGAGGCGCAGGGGCGCGCTCTTGCGTGGTGCGTGCACGATAATAGGATCGTGTGCCTGCGCCGAAGGCAACGCATGCAACGCGACGATGTCTTTCTTGCGAAAGCCGACTTTTTCGCCGCGGATATCACTCATCAGCGCGGACGTCCTCCGTTCGATACGAGCCCTTCGCCGCGTCCTACTTGTCAGTCGTTGCGGGCGGCGGTTTCTCGTTTCTTGTAGACCACATGTCGCCGTGCAGAGTCACCATGAGACGCGGGACCATGCTGTGGACAGCCACCACCTGCAACCGGAATCGCGCTAAGCGAACGACTGCAACGTTTCGTAGCGGCGCGTGCCGTCCGAAACCTGTCGAATCTAGCACAAATGCGCTGGACGGCGGTCGACGAATTTCGATATGCCCTACAGCGCCGCGCGCCTTCCAAGGTGCGCAAAAGTCGCTGTAGAACTTTGAGTTATTGCATGTTTTACCCTTTACTCGGCGACGACCAAGGGAGACGTGCAATAGCGTCGGATTGTCTGGAAAACTTGGCCGAAGGAAGGTTTAATCATGGCAAGACCCGTTCCCGGAGATGTCGCTCCCGACTTCACGCTGCCGCGCGATGGCGGCGGCACGATTTCGCTGTCCGCGTTTCGCGGCCGACCCGTAGTGCTGTTCTTCTACCCGAAGGACGATACGCAGGCCTGCACGCTGGAGGCGATCTCGTTCTCCGAGCTTGCCGAAGAGTTTGCGGCAGCCGGCATCACGCTGATCGGCCTTTCGCCTGATTCGGTGAAAAAGCACGATCGCTTCGCCAAGAAGCACAACCTCACGGTGACACTCGCCGCCGACGAGGAAAAGGCGGTGGTGACCGCGTATGGCGTCTGGGTCGAGAAGATGATGTATGGCCGCAAATACATGGGCGTCGAACGCAGCACCTTCCTGATCAGCGCCGACGGCGTCGTTGTCAGGGTCTGGGAAAAGGTGAAGGTTGACGGTCACGCCCAGGAGGTCTTGGCCGCCGCAAAGGCCCTCTGAGGAACCCCATGACCGAATTGCCCGTGTTTCACAGCCTGCGGGGCGGAGCCGTGGAAGCGATTCGCGCCGCGGACCTCGAGATCAAGACGGCGCTTGCGCAGGAAGCGGCAAGACGCTGGCAGCGCCGCGCCCTGTCGCTGCGCTCGCCGCTCGACAGGCCCGTTCCGGTCCGCCCCGGGCGGCCGGACAAGCCGGTGCTGACACCGCCGACACAGGTGAAGCGGCGGTCGCTCGGGTCCCTCAAGGGACGCATCGCCTTGCTGCACTCGATTGCCCATATCGAGCTGAACGCCGTCGATCTGGCGCTCGATATCGTCGCCCGCTTTGCGACCGAGCCGGTGCCGAATTCTTTCTTCGACGGCTGGATGCGTGTCGCCTTCGAGGAGGCCAAGCATTTCCGTATGGTTCGCCAGCGGCTGAACGATCTTGGCGCCGACTATGGCGACTTGCCCGCCCATGACGGGCTCTGGCAAGCGGCGCATGATACCCGCAACGACCTGACGGCGCGGCTTGCCGTGGTGCCGCTCATTCTCGAAGCGCGCGGCCTCGACGTGACGCCGGCGCTGCAGGCCAAGATGCGCGAAACCGGCGACTTCGAGAGCGCGGCCGTGCTGGATGTGATCTACGAAGACGAGAAAGGCCATGTTGCCGTCGGTGCCAAATGGTTTCGCTTTCTCTGTGCCCGTGAGAAGAAGGATCCCGCAGCGACCTTCCAGGCGCTCGTGCGTGCCAACTTTCGTGGACCGCTGAAGGCGCCGTTCAACGATATTGCCCGCGCCGAGGCCGGGCTGACACCGTCCTTCTACCGCTCGATGACGGCCTCTACCAACCGATAGCCGCGTCACGCTCCTGCAATCATCCTTACCAATTGTTAACCCTAACGAAGTGTAATGATCCGCAGGTGATGCGAGGCAACGCGCACATGGCGGGAGAGAACGGGTGTCTGGACGTTCGGCAAATCGTGCCTTCGGAAAACGTAAGGAAAATCACGTTCTGATACTGGCAAGTGGCGACAAGGTCCGCCACATGACGGTACGTCCCTGGATGGCGGCAATGGCGGTATCCTTTGCCGGCGTCTGCAGCATCGGCTATCTCGCCGCCACATCCTATCTGGTCCTGCGCGACGATCTCATCGGCGGCACGATCGCCCGCCAGGCGCGCATGCAGCACGAATACGAGGATCGAATCACGGCGCTGAGGGCGCAGGTCGATCGCGTCACCAGCCGGCAACTCCTCGACCAGCAGGTGGTGGAAGAAAAGGTCGAGAAGCTGCTGCGCCAACAGATGGCGCTGACCTCGCGCAACGGAAAGCTTGGAGCTCTGGTCGAAAGGGCCGAGAGCTCGGGCCTGACGACGGAAAGCAATGAACCCCAGATCATCGAACCGCTTGTCTATGAGAAGCGAGCTGACGCCAGCAGCGGCGGCTTAAAGGCGATTGAGAAACTGATGGGGCTGAACACGGCCTCGGTCACCGGTACCGTCCGCCCCGCTCCCCTCGCCTACGCTGCGCCCGACGCGGCCGAATCGACATCTGATCGCGCCGATCGGATCTTTTCCAAAGTGACACTGTCGCTGAAGGACGTCGAACTCGAACAGATGACGCGCCTGAAACAACTGACCGACGGCGCGGCAAAGACATCGGATGCGATTCGCTCGATCGTCGGCCGGACCGGCGTCGACCTGCCGGTCGGCGACGTCGCCGAAATGGTCCCCGCTGCGACCTCGGACGACGGCGACAGCGCCATCGGCGGCCCTTTCGTCGAGCCGGCAACCGATGACGAATTCGGCCGCTCGCTGGCCGCTCTGGACACGGCTCTTCTGGAGCTGGAGCAGACACGGGCGCAGGTCCGCACGTTGCCCTTCGGCAACCCCTCTCCGGCGAGCGATATCACCAGTGACTTCGGCAACCGCCTCGATCCTTTCCTCGGTCGACTGGCGCTCCACGCCGGCATCGACTTCCGTGCGACGGTCGGCACGCGTATCCGCGCGGCCGCACCTGGTGCCGTGACGAATGCCGGCCTGACCGGCGGTTACGGAAACATGGTCGAGATCGACCACGGCAACGGCGTGTCGAGCCGATACGCCCACCTCTCCGCCGTCCTGGTGAAGGTCGGCGACCAGGTGAAGGAAGGCGAAGTCATCGCCAAGTCCGGCAATACGGGCCGTTCCACCGGGCCGCACCTGCACTATGAAATCCGCCTGAACGGCGAAGCGGTGGATCCCATGCGGTTCATCGATGCCAGCCGGAAGCTCGCCTCCTACATGAATTGACGGTCATTTGAACCGTCCGCGGGTCTTGCGCGGCTTGACAAGAAATGCGACAGATTCGCCACTATTTACCTTTTGCTGCTTCAACGTGCTGGATTTCTTGACTTTCAGCGACGTTCAGCTTATGAGCGCGGCCACGTGCTCGTGCGTTTTCCATCGATCGATCAGTGTTCTATTGAACCGGAACGGAAACAGATTTCCCTTTGACCAATTTTGCTGACCTTGGCCTGAGCCAAAAAGTTCTCTCCGCTGTCACCGATGCGGGCTACACAACCCCGACCCCGATCCAGGCTGGCGCCATCCCGCCGGCGCTGCAGCGTCGTGACATTCTGGGTATCGCCCAGACGGGTACGGGCAAGACGGCTTCGTTCGTGCTGCCGATGCTGACGTTGCTCGAAAAGGGTCGCGCACGCGCACGCATGCCGCGCACGCTGATCCTGGAGCCGACGCGCGAGCTTGCCGCCCAGGTCGCAGAGAACTTCGACAAGTACGGCAAGAACCACAAGCTCAACATCGCGCTTCTGATCGGCGGCGTGTCGTTCGATGAGCAGGATCGCAAGCTCGAGCGTGGCGCCGACGTGCTGATCTGCACGCCCGGCCGTCTGCTCGATCACTTCGAGCGCGGCAAGCTCTTGATGACCGGCGTCGAGATCCTCGTCATCGATGAAGCCGACCGCATGCTCGACATGGGCTTCATTCCCGATATCGAGCGTATCGCCAAGATGATCCCGTTCACGCGCCAGACGCTGTTCTTCTCGGCGACCATGCCGCCGGAAATCCAGAAGCTCGCCGATCGCTTCCTGCAGAACCCGGAGCGCGTCGAAGTCGCCCGCCCGGCCTCCACGGCACAGACGGTGACGCAGCGCTTCGTTGCCGCGCACGCCAAGGATTACGAGAAGCGCGCCGTGCTGCGCGATCTGATTCGCGCCCAGGACGACCTGAAGAACGCGATCATCTTCTGCAATCGCAAGAAGGATGTCGCCGACCTTTTCCGGTCGCTTGACCGCCACGGTTTCTCCGTCGGCGCGCTGCATGGCGATATGGACCAGCGCTCGCGTATGACGATGTTGGCCAACTTCAAGGACAACAACATCACACTGCTCGTAGCATCCGATGTTGCTGCCCGCGGTCTCGATATTCCTGACGTCAGCCACGTCTTCAACTTCGACGTTCCGATTCATGCGGAAGACTACGTGCACCGTATCGGCCGTACCGGCCGTGCCGGTCGCTCCGGCGCCTCCTTCACGCTCGTGACGAAGCGCGACACGAAGTTCTCCGATGCCATCGAAAAGCTGATCGGCCAGAAGGTCGAATGGCTGAACGGCGACCTTTCCAATCTGCCTGAGCCGATGGAAAGCCACGATACCGGCCGCCGTGATCGCGGCCGCGATGGTCGTAAGGACCGGAAAAAAGATGGGGATCGTGCCTCGAAGGGCCGTTCCGATCATAAATCCGATACCGTGCGTGCCGATAGTGAGGCCGAAATTGAAACAGTCGCGGAAAGGGCGGAATCGGTGAAACCGGCACGCAGCGCAGAAAACAAGCAGGGACAGAATAACCGCGCCGATCGTCCGGTGCGCGCATCGAACCCGGCCAATGATGACAATCGCGACCGCCGCAACCGTCACCGCCGCGACTATGATGACGGCCCGACGCCCGTCGGCTTCGGCGACGAAATCCCTGCCTTCATGCTGATTGCCGGCAAGGCCTGATTAAACCTATGGGCCTGCCGGGCATCGATTTTCCGGGCTTCGGCTGCGGACTTGCGATCGTGCGCGATGGCAAGATCCTACTTTACAGGCGCGTGAACGCGCCCGAAGCCGAGCACTGGAACATCGTCGGCGGCAAGGTCGACCATATGGAACGCTCGGAAGCCGCTGCGCGGCGCGAGGCCGAAGAGGAAAGCGGCCTCCAGATCCGTTCGAGCGAATTCCTCTGCCTCAGCGAACAGGTGATCGAGGCCGACCGTCAGCACTGGATCTCGATGATCTACGTGTCCCGGGACTTTGCTGGCGAACCTGAACTTACGGAGCCGCACAAGCTTTCTGCACTCGGGTGGTTCGATCTCGATGCCCTGCCCCAGCCGCTGTCAC
>NZ_JAEPRP010000054.1:0-4706 GCF_016652895.1 Ensifer sp. SSB1 | reverse complement strand
GGCTGACGCGGTCGAAGCGCTGCGGAAGTTGGAGCACTAGGCCGGCGGCCGTGCGACTTCACGCGTCTGCGATCCTATTCCTTCGATCGACAACCAGTGACGCGGCCAACGCGGGTCGCATCCGCCGAGATGGTCGATCGGTCTATTTTTTCGATCGCAACGCCGCCTCATAGGCAAGCCGCGCCCAACGCGCCATCTCGTCGGGATCGTCAAACGCGTCGTCAGGGATGCTCCAATAGGGCATCTTTACCGGTTTGCCTTTGCCGTCATAGGCCCATTGCCTTGAGCCGGCCGCCTCGAAGGTCGGAGCCGTCTGCTCGTCACCCTCCAAGAGGATTTCTCCGTCCACTTCGAGCGCGAAGATGATGCCCTGGCAATAGACGCCCTTGCCGCCGAACATCCGCTTAATGGTCACCGGCCCCAGCGTTTCGAACATCTCTTCGATGGCAGCATTGTCCACGCGTTCATTCCTCCAGGATGCCGCCGGCAGCAACGATCTGCTCGGGCGTGTCGAGATCGAGCCGTGCCGCCGAGCCAAGCTCGACGTCGATGACCGGCAATCCGCACTTCTCGATGATGTGTCTTGCGCCGACGTCTCCAACCAATTGACGGACGGCCGAAAAGGTCTGTTGCGGCAGGATGACCGGATTGCCCCGTTGCCCCTCGGCGGTTGCCCGAATGACGGCGCGGCCGCCTTCGGCAGCAAATCGATCAAGCAGCGTGCGTAGATCGCTGCTGGTAACGCCAGGCATATCGGCGAGCATCACCAAAATGCCGCCGGCCTGCTCACTGACTGCGGATAGCCCAGTGGTCAGTGACGACGCCATGCCGGACAGGTAATCCGGATTGGAGACCAGCTTCGCCGGCAGATCCTCCAGCGCGGCGCGGATATCGGCCTCGCGGTGGCCGGTGACCACGACCACCCTGCCGGGCGCCGCGGCAATTGCCGCTTCGACGCTGCGGCGGACCAGCGGCACGCCGTCAAAGGTTGCAAGCAACTTGTGTCCGCCGTCCGTGCCCATCCGGCTGGCACGGCCGGCGGCGAGAACCACAATCTCGACCGGTCCAGCCAGCAACGAAGTTGCTTTTTCACGTGGCTGCGGCCGGGTTGGGATTTCGCCCAGCAGGCCACCGACCCCCAGTCCGGTAATGTCGTCGAAGCTCGGCCACTCGCCGGCAAGGATACGATCAAGGATCCAGTCGAAGCCGTTTTCGCGCGGGCTGCGGGCACATCCCGGCGCGCCGATCACCGGGATCTCGCCGACACGGCCAAGAACAAGCAGATTGCCGGGATCGACGGGCATGCCGACATGGTCTACGACACCGCCCGCGCGACGGACGGCTGCGGGAATCACATCGTCCGGATCGGCGACCGCAGACGCTCCGAAGACCACCAGCAAGTCGTGATCCGCCTGCAGTTCATCGATTGCCGCAGCGACCGCGCCTTCCGTGTGCGCGACACGTCGCTCCGTCAGAAGCTCGCTTCCCGATTGCCGCAGGCGAGCCGTCAGGATGGCTTTCGTCTTGTCCATCACCTGCGGCTTCAGCGTTGGCAACTGAGTTGCTATTAGCGCCGCGCGGCGCGCGGAAAAGGGTTTCACTTCGAACGCAGCGTGGTCTCTCAGCAGATTCTGTGCTTCCTCGACGAACTGAGCAGACACTGCGAGTGGAATGATCTTGATGGTCGCCACCATGTCGCCGGCCTGCACGGGCACGTGGTCGGCAAGGCAAGCGAGCGTGATCGCCGGATCGATGCGGTTCAACCGATCGACAGTCCGACGGTTCGCGACGAAGAGACCGGCAACGCGAGAGTAGACGTTCACCCGCCCGGTTGCTGCCTGGGAGAAACGCAGGTGATCGGGTGCGATGGCCGCTGCAATGCGCGTTGCGGCCTCGTCTTCCACGAGGTCGCCGGGCTCCAGGCGGGCAACGACCACCTCCAGCGTGCCGCCGGCGATCAGGGCGGTGACATCGGTGGGCGAAAGCCGATGGCCTTTCGGCAGTCGGGCTTCATTCAGCTTGACCGAATGCGCCAGTATGGCGCCGTCCGAATCGCTTGTCTTGACCGGTCCGAACCTCACGCGATCGCTCCTTGGATCTGGCCGGTATCGCGGCGGCGGAGTGATTCGATGATCTCGGCGAGGATCGCGACGGCGATCTCTGCCGGACTTGCCGCCCCGATATCAAGGCCAATCGGTGCGCGAATGCGGGCGATGTCACCCTCGGAAACACCTGCCTGCCGCAACCGCTCGATCCGTGTCGCGTGGGTTTTCCGGCTGCCGAGCGCGCCGATGTAGAAACAGCCCGCCGAAAGCGCGGCGTGGATCGGTTCGTCGTCGATCTTCGGGTCATGGGTGACGGCGACGAGCGCGGTGAAGCGATCGAGCGCCCTTTCCTTCAAAGCATCCTCGGGCCATTCGGCGATAAGATCGACCCCGGCGAAGCGCTCCGGTGTTGCGAAGGCGGTGCGTGGATCGATGATCGTCATGTCGAAGCCGGCAACGGGAGCCAGTTTGGCCAGGGCCTGCGAAATATGAACGGCGCCGATGACGAGAATGCGCGGCGGCGGCAAATAGACATTGAGGAAGAAGAAGCCCTGCTCCGTTTCCACGATCCCGGCTCTACCGGATTGCAGGGCGCGTGCGACCGGCACGCGCCAGACGTCCGGACAGTCTTCGCCTTCAAGATAGATCTGGTTGCGGCCGCCGGCGAGAGCACTGAGAGTGACGGCGGCCCGACGCGCCGACCGCGCCGCATTGAGTGCGACTAGAATCGTTCGTTCCATAGCTAGGCTTCGATCCGTTCAACGTAGACGCGGATCCTGCCGCCGCAGGAGAGTCCCACGCGCCAGGCGGTTTCGTCGGCAACGCCGAAATCGAGGATCCTCGGCGCGCCCGAAGCGATTACGTCCGCCGCTTCGGCAATGACGGCGCCTTCGACGCAACCGCCGGAAACCGAGCCCTGAAAATTCCCTTCGCCGTCGATCACCAGATGGCTGCCGACCGGGCGCGGGGCCGATCCCCAGGTCTCGATCACGGTGGCGATCGCCACCTTTCGCCCCTCCTTCATCCAGGTTTCGGCGACGTCGAGCGGATCCAGAACATTTGCAACTGCCAGCATGTCGCCACCCTCCCACCGGACGATTACCGTGAACCAAGGAAGCGCCTCGGGTCCGCCTGCCGGGAGCCCTGCCCGGAGAGCGCCTTCACCAGTTCCCCAATCGATTCAAGATTGTGCACCGCCCGGAATTCGTCAACATGCGGCAGCATCGCTCTGACACCGCGCGCTCGGGCTTCGAAGCCGTCGAAGCGCAGCAGCGGATTGAGCCAGATCAGCCGGCGGCAGGACCGGTGCAGCCGGTCGATTTCGATCTCGAGATCGCCCACGTCGTCACGCTCCAGGCCATCGGTGATCATCAGCACGATCGCGCCCTGCCCGAGGACGCGCCGCGACCAGCGTCTGTTGAACTCATGCAGCGTTTCGCCAATGCGCGTACCGCCGGACCAATCCTTCACCGCGGCGACACAGTCGTCGATCGCCGCATCCGGATCGCGATTGCGCAACTGTCGGGAGACATTGGTGAGCCGCGTGCCAAAGAGGAAGGTATGGACGCGCCGCCGTTCCTCGGTCAGCGCATGCAGGAAATGCAGGAAGATGCGGGTGTACTGGCTCATCGAGCCGGAGATATCGGCAAGCACGACGAGCGGGGGATACACAACACGCCGCTCCCGGAAGCGCGGCAGGATCAGTTCCCCGCCGAAACGCATGGCATCTCGCATCGTGGCGCGCGGGTCGATGCGGATCTGCCTCTTCGATGGTCGGAAGCGGCGGGTGACGACGCGATCCATCGGCAGCGTCAGCGCGGCAAGGGCGCGCTTCGCCTCGGCAAGTTCCGCCACGCTCATCTGCGCGAAATCGGCCCGTCGCAGTAATTCGCGGCCCGAAACCGTGAAGCGTGCGTCGATATCGATCTCGGGTTCCTCGCGTGGGGGACGATCCGCCTCGTGCCCGGACAACAGCGCGTCGCTGACGCGCGTCTCGCCGGCCCGGCGTTGCTGTCGCTCACTCTCGCGCTCCGGCGCCAGCGGCGACATCATCGCGATCATCTTTTCAACGAGACCGCGCGACCGCCAGAACAGACGGAAAGCTTCGTCGAAAACCGGTTGGTCCTCGTGGCGCTTGACGAAGACGCATTGCAGTGCCGCGTAAAACGCGCCGCGCCCGCCGATCCCGATCAGCGCCACCGCATCGATGGCATCGGCGATGGCGCCAGGTCCGATCTTGATGCCGGCGCGACGCAGGGCGCGCGCGAAAAAGACGATGTTGTCGGCAAGGCGCCCGTCACCTTCGCCTGCCGGCGGGAGAATGGCGCTATCGCTGTGCTCGCCCCGCTCCTCCATCTTCAGCCCGCCGCCAGCAGTTCCGCCTTGACTTCGGCGAGCAGCTTGCGCCCCTCGGCGCCCTCGATCCTGGCGATGTCGTCCTGATACTTGAGCAGCGTTCCAAGCGTGTCGGCGATCGTTTCCGGATCGAGCGCCAGCCGGTCGAGCTCGGTCAGCGCCGTTGCCCAGTCGATCGTCTCGGCAACGCCCGGGTTCTTGAAAAGATCGATCGTCCGCAGCCGCTGCACATAGGCGATGACTTCGCGCGACAACGTCGCGTTGCAGCCGGGAACCTTGCGGCGGATGATTTCCAGCTCCTGCGCG
>NZ_JAEPRP010000052.1:33887-41185 GCF_016652895.1 Ensifer sp. SSB1 | reverse complement strand
CCGCTCTCGGACTTGAGGTCGATCTCACCGGGCATGTCGTAGATCTGCCGATCGAGGGCGCTCCGCTTCCCTGGGGGCAGTTGAGCCCGGTCGCCGGCGACGCCGCCTTCCGCTTCATCGAAAAGGCGGTGCGCGACGCTGAAGCCGGCATCATCGGCTGCATCGTCACCGCGCCCATCAACAAGGAAGCGCTGAACCTTGCCGGTCATCACTATGACGGCCACACCGGGATGCTGCGCAGCCTGACGGGCTCCAAGGCGGCCTATATGCTGCTTGCCTCCGAGCGCCTCAAGGTCATCCACGTCTCGACCCATGTGGCGCTGCAGGAGGCGATCCGGCGCTCGACGACCGAACGGGTTCTCGCCACGATCCGCGCCGGCGACGCCCATCTGAAACGCATCGGTTATGCGGCACCCAAAATCGCCGTCGCCGGCATCAATCCCCATTGCGGCGAAAACGGCCTGTTCGGAACCGAGGACGACGACCAGATCGCGCCGGCCGTTACGGCGGCGCGGGCGGAAGGCATCGACGCCTATGGGCCGATCTCCGCCGACACCGTGTTTCACCGCGCCTATTCGGGCGCCTTCGACCTCGTGGTCGCGCAGTATCACGACCAGGGGCACATCCCGGTGAAACTCGTCGCCTTCGATACCGCCGTGAACGTATCGGTGGACCTGCCGATCGACCGAACCTCCGTCGATCACGGCACGGCCTTCGACATCGCCGGCAAGGGCATTGCCAATCACGGCAACATGAACTCCGCCATTGCCTATGCCCGCAAGCTCGTGGCGGGCGACGCCAAGCGAGGATGACACCATGACCATCGCCCCCATTACCCTTCATCAGCCGCGTCGCCTCGCCGTCGGCGCCGGCACGATCGCCGAGGTCGGCGCCTGGGCGGCCGACGCCCGTTCGGTGCTCGTCATCGCAACGCCGATCACCGCCGGCTTCGTCGATCGCCTGAAACTCGCCGGCCGCGTCACGGTGTTCGACGCGATCCCGGGCGAACCCGATGTCGATACCCTGAACGCCGCGCTCGACGCCGCGCGCCAGAGCAAGCCGGACCTGATCGTCGGCCTTGGCGGCGGATCAGTGCTCGACGTCGCCAAGCTGGTTGCCGTGCTTTGGGATTCGGAGCAGACGCTGACCGATGTCGCCGGACCGAACCGGGTTCTCGGCCGCAACACCCGCCTTGCCCAGGTCGCCACGACCGCCGGCACAGGCTCGGAGGCCGGTATCCGCTCGCTGATCACCGACCCGGCCAAGGGAAACAAGATCGCGGTCGAAAGCCCGCACATGATTGCCGACTTCGCCGTTCTCGATCCGGAGCTCACTTATTCCGTACCGTCGGCGGTAACCGCTGCTACCGGCGTCGATGCCATGGCCCATTGCGTGGAAGCCTTCACCAATCGCCGCGCCCATCCGATGATCGACGGCTTTGCCCGTATGGGCTTCAAGCTCGTGGGCAAATATCTCGCCCGCGCCGTCAGGGATGGATCAGATACCGAGGCACGCGAAGGCATGATGCTGGCTTCCTACTACGGCGGCATCTGCCTTGGGCCGGTCAACACCGCCGCCGGCCACGCCATCGCCTATCCGCTCGGCACGCGGCTTCGCCTGCCCCATGGCCTGGCAAACGCCATCATCTTTCCGCATGTGCTCGCCTTCAACCAGCCGGTTGCGGCGGGCAAGACGGCGGAAGTTGCCCAAGCCCTGGGTCTCGGGGGAAGTCTCTCCGCCCGAGAACTTCTGGGCGCCGCGCGTGGCTTCTGCCGCGATCTTGGTATCGAAATGTCGCTCGCTGCCCACGGCGCAAGTGCCGATGACCTGCCGCTCTATGCCAGCGAGGCGCATGCAAACCGCCGCCTGATGGACAACAATCCGATCGACATGAGTGCCGAGGACGTACTCGCCGTCTACAAGGCAGCTTTCTGATCCATCCGTTGGCGCAAAAAAACAAAACCCCGGCGGCTTGCCGGGGTTTTCGCATTTTGAGGCGGCTACTTGCTCGCCTGGAACAGGCGCTCGCGGGATCCGGAAAGGTGTTCGTGCATCAACTCCCTCGCCTTTGAAGCTTCTCGGGCAGCAATGGCTTCTGCGATCGCCTCGTGCTCTGCAAAGACCCGCGTCAAGCCGGTGGTTTCGCGCTTGACCGAAGCGCCGTGAAACCGCATGCCGACGGCGATGTGATCCTTGAGCGCTTCCATCGCGGTGAAGAAATAGCTGTTCTGGGCGGCGCGCGCGATTGCAAGATGGAACTGGAAGTCCGCATCCTCCCGGTGCGATTGCCGGTTGGTGGCGTCCCGCATCAGTTCCAGCGCCTGACGGATGGCGGCCAAGCTGGCTGCGTCGTGTCGCTCTGCGGCGGCGGCGGCCGCCGCCGGTTCGACCGTCAGGCGGAACTCGTAGCAGTTCAGAAGATCGGCGACGTTTTCCAGTTGCCCAAAGCCAAGCGGCTCACGCATGCCGACGGCACGGACGAAGCTGCCGGCACCGCGGCGCGAATAGATGAAGCCCTGCTCGCGCAGCCGGCGCAGCGCTTCGCGGATGATGGGGCGCGAAACCTCGAACTCGCTTGCCAGCTCGTGCTCTGTCGGCAAGCGTTCGTCCGGCTTGTAGGCGCCGGACTTGATCGCACGGTGCATGCGCTCAAAGACGAGATCGCCGAGGCTCTTGCGTGCTGTTCCGTTCTCCAGTCCCATCCGTCATCCCATCTTGCGGAGGACAGCCTCCGCGATTTCCCTCAGCGTGCCCGGCGCACCGAATCCGCCAGACTTGGCGATGATGCAACGTCCGTCGACCTCAGCCAAGCCCAGGCCCGGCAGGCATTCGCCCAGCAGGCGAAAACGCTGTACGCCCATCTTTTTCAAAACCGCCTCCGCGGTTGCGCCGCCGGACAAAAGCACCGTTCCTGCCGCTTCGACAAAGCCCGGACAAACGCTCTCGGCAAGCGCCTCGGAAACCGCTTCCGGCGTCACCTCCCCTTCGCCCGGCACCGCCTGAACGAGCGTGATCGCGCCGGCGACGTCGCCCGCTCTCACAAGCCGGCCGTTCGGCGCCGGCAGATAGGATAAAGCGAGGGCATCGCGAAGCGCATCGATCTGGGCAAGGGTAATCGGATCGCGGGATCCGATGACGAATAAGGCCGGGCCGGCCGACACCTCGGCAGCTCGCGCTTCTGCGCCGCCACTCATGCGCTCGGCAAGCGCCTCTGCGAGGCCGCGCGCGCCGATCAGCAGGTCCGTGCCGTTGCCTTCCGCGTCCTCGAGCAAAACACGCATCTCGGCCTCGGTGGATGCATCCGGGATCGAAGCCTTTGCCGCATGTCCGCCGAGCCTCTCGGCAACGGAAATCGGCACCTCCACCCCAAAGCCTTGAACGCGACCGGATACCACCACCCGGCCAAAGGCCGGGATGGCCGGCGCCACCAGCGCAGCACGGAAGGACATCGCATCGAGTTCGGCAACGATGTTGCCCTTCAGACGGGAGTCGACCTTCTTGAAGATCCGAGAACCCGGAGGCAACGCGGCGAGAGCGGCCTCGGCACGCTGCCTGGCACTCTCAGTGCTCAACTCGCGCGAGCCGAGATTGATCGAGAGCACATCCGGAGCCGCCCTCAGCGCATCGCCGATCGCTTCGACCGCCAATGCAACTTCGACATGGAAGCCCCTCGCAGCACACGGCGCCGCGGCATCCAGTGCGCCGGTCAGGTCATCAGCGACAATGGCGAGCATCTAACAGATCCAGATATTTGTTGTTATCTTTATAACCAATTTTTCTATTGAAATGTCAATATTTTTTGAGATCTATTTACAAGTAAGAACCGGTTTAACCGTGTACGTTCGCCATCCGCCGCCGTGTTCTTCCACGCGCCGCGGGCAAGAGCGCGCGCAAGACCAAGGAGTTAGAGCCCATCGGCGATCGGCTGGTCTTCGTGGACGATTGTGATCCCCTGGCACGCGGTTTTCAGATAGGATACGGATCGGAACAACTGTCTGCGAGACGCCGGGCTTGCGGCTTTTGTTGTCGGCGTCTGTGCGATGCCGCGGCGCCCCTCCGAAGGCGCCGCGACCGAGACAACGGCGCGCCAGCCAATTGGCATGAGTAGTTTAAAGTGGGTTCGCAATGACGATAAACACGAAATCCAACGATGCTGCAGCCAACCGCCTCAAGATCGGCTTCGTGCTCGCCCGGTCGTTCACACTTTCGGCTTTCGCCCTCTTCGTCGATACGCTCCGGCTGGCAAGCGACGAACTCGACAAATCGGGCCGCGTGCGCGCCGATTGGCAGGTGCTCGGCAACACGAGCCATCTGATCGCATCGAGCTGCGGGGTTCAGGTCGCGCCGACGTCAGGCCTCGTCGATCCGGGGCAGTTCGACTACATCGTGATGGTCGGCGGCCTGCTCAAGAACGAACACCCGATCGACGACGAGACGATCGCTTTCCTGAAGAAGGCGGCCGCGAAGAAAGTGCCTTTGATCGGGCTGTGCACCGGTACCTTCATCCTGGCCGAAGCAGGGCTCATGGCCGGGCACATCGTTTGCGTCAGCTGGCTTCACTACCAGGCCTTCCGCGAACGCTTTCCGGATCTGAAGGTTCGCTCGGACCGCCTCTTCAACCTCGACCGCACCCGCGGTTCCTGCGCCGGCGGCAGCAGTGCTGCCGACATGGCCGCCCATATCGTGCGTCTCCACATCAGCCGGGAGGCAGAGCGCAATGCACTCGAGGTCCTGCAGATCGACAAGGCCCGCTCGCATCTCCATGTGCAGCCAAGAAAGCCGCTCGCGATCGAGAGCAACGACCCCCGCCTGAACGCTGCCCTCATCATCATGGAGCAGAATACCGAGAACACGATCTCGATCCCTGAACTGGCGGCCTCGGTCGGCCTGTCACGCCGGCAACTCGAGCGACTGTTCATGGAGAAAGCGAAGATGTCGCCTGCGCACGTCTACCGGAAATTTCGACTGGAGCGCGCCAAGCACCTCATCACCCAGACGGACGCTTCGCTCATCGAGATCGCGCTTGAAGTCGGCTTCGAAAGCGCCGGGCATTTCTCCAGGACATTTGCCAAGACCTTCGGCCAGTCGCCGCGGCAGATGCGCGCCACATCGCCGAAGTGAGCCCTGCACTGTCGCTCCGGCTGCACGATAGCCGATCGGCCATCCCCCTCCCCGAACGGACGTAGCCGAATTGCAGGCTCACCTTTTGCCGCAACCGCCTGCAAAATAGCTCGCGATGCGCGCTCGCACACGTCGCATGATCGTGTTGCGGGGGCTTGAGTTTATGGGAGTCATGGCGATGACGGAAACTCGTGTTTTGTCGGAAGAAGCACCGAACGCGAACTCCAACCAGAGCACGATCGCGGGTGGCCACCTGGCGCTGGTGCCGACGTGGCTCCCGCTCGACATAGCGCCGGCGCAGAACTCCGCTGGAAACGGCGGCGACGGCACCAGCCTGGGCACGATCGGCAGCAACACGTTGGCGATGTTCACACCGTCGAACGCGGCCATCGCCGGCTCGCACACGGACGCCGACGCACTCCAGGGCAACCACGCGCTGATAAACCAACACGTCACCGAGATGGGGGGCATTGGTGGTGAAGGTGGAAACGGCAACGTGGCCGGTGGCCATGGCGGTGGCAGCGTGGCCGGCGGCGGCGGCGACGGCACCTTCTTTGGCGGCCTCGTCAGCACTGACACCGCCGTGTTTGCGCCCTTGAACCTGGCCGTCGCAGCCGGTCCAGGTTCGAGCGCCACGGCCGGGCAGGCAAACAATGCGGCCTTCCTTCAGGGCGCCACCCAGATCGGCGGCGTTGGCGGGTCCGGGGGCGACCATAACGTTGCCGGCAATACCGCCCCGGCCCAGCAGCAGGGCGCGACGTTCATTTTCAACGGCGACGCCTATGCGGGCCATGGCGGCGACGGCACGTTCATCGGAAGCATGGTCGACGTAAACGTCGCGGTGTTCTCGCCAATCAACATTGCTGTCGGCGCCGCCGGCGGCGATGCTCACGCCACACAGACGAACAACGTCATCTTCGACCAGGGCGGCGTGCAGATCGCCGGTATCGGCGGCAAGGGTGGCGGTTTCAACCTGTCCTCGGACACGATCTTCACCGGAAGCGGTGCCTCCGGCGGCGGTGGAGACGGCTATTCGAACGGCAGCACCGTCGACGTCAACATCGGCTACTTCCACCCGATCAACATCGCAGTACCCGCCGGCGGCACCGCCGAGGCGGACCAGCTCAACCACCTGCTGGTCGACCAGCATACGCTGCAGATCGGCGGCATCGGGGGCGCGGGCGGCGAAGGCAACATCGCCGAGGCCAATGCCGCGCTGATCGACGACGTCCTGCACGGCTGAACCGCAGCATTCCCACTCAAGCGCCGCAGGCGCGCACTGGCGACGCGTATTCGTGGCGTTCCGCTGCCATCCCTCACAACTTTGCTCCCTGAAACGTGCCCCGCCGGGTCCGCCTGACGCCGGCCAAGCTGAAACACGGGCACACCCTACCCAAAGGAACGTCTCCGAATGTCCGGCTGGTTCGCCCCGAGGATCACGCGCACCATGGCTTTCGCGCTGTCCCCCCGCTGCGGCGGTGTGCTGTGGCATCGAACCGTCCAAGACTACGGGGCAACAAGTAGAGGAGCGACGCTATGCCTATCTCACAAATAACCACCGACACGATCGACTTCACCAATCCCATCGCGGGCGACGCGAGCGCCGGCAACGGCGGCGACGGCACCAACAACGGCGATATCAACTACAATCCGGTCGCCAGCGTGGCTCCGGTGCAGACAGTTATCGGCTCAGTCCCCACCGTGGATAACGGCGACAACGTCGGTCAGGGTGCAGACTGGGGGACCGGCAACGCTGATGGCGGCGGCCTCGTCCAGGTACCGATCTCTGTCCTCGCCTCGCTTACCAACAGCGGCGCGGGCGGCGCCGGCGGCAATCCGACTTCGAGTGGCGATCAGAGCAGCACGAGCGGCGGAAACACCGCAAGCGTGGACGCGAGCACGACTGCTACGCAGACGACGACGTTGCTCGCCGATCAAGGCGCAACGATCATTTCGGGCATGGGCGGGGCTGGCGGCGACGGCGCAACGGCGCTCGGCGGCGACATTTCCGCGGCTCTCGTTCACTCGAACCCGATCTCGGAAACCACCACGACGACCAACACCACGGCGGTCTCGAACGTTCTCGACAATTTCGACAATACCTTGGGAACCATCAGCGACCTCGGTATCTGAAACGCTCGACAAGGATCGCCGGCCATGGCCGGCGATCCTCTGTT
>NZ_JAEPRP010000052.1:0-33877 GCF_016652895.1 Ensifer sp. SSB1 | reverse complement strand
TGTCGCGGCGCGCAAGAAACGCTACGGGACCTTTGAGTTGCATTTGGCCACGGATCGAGCCCAAGCAAAGGAAACCTGAAGCAACCAAGCCGACCGCATCATCGATCACGCCGATCCGATCGAGATCCGATAATGACGACGAATCCGACAGGGGCGCAGCATTCTCCAACCCACATGGTCGTGGCACTCAAGGCCTGCACGGGGGCGTTCCTGCTGGTCTTTCTCTATAGCTGCGCCTACAACCTGTTCCTGCTGGCGCCCTCCATCTACCTGCTGCAGATCTACGATCGCGTCATGTCGAGCCGCAGCGTCGACACGCTGGTCATGCTGACGCTCATCATTTCCGCGGCGGTATTGGTCGGCTCGATCCTTGATATCGTGCGGCGCGCCGCGCTGTCGCGGATCGGCAGCTGGCTGGATCATCGCTTGCGGCCCGTCGTGCTGACAGCGTGTTTCGAATACGGAGCCCGCGCCGAAACGGGTCTCGCCAACGACTGCTACCGGGACCTGTCGATCCTGCGCCAGTTCCTCGACGCCCCGGCCAGTTCGCTGCTCTTCGACATTCCCTGGGCGCCGATCTTCCTGCTGCTTCTGTTCCTCGTCCACCCCTTGCTCGGAACCATCGGGCTCTTCACCGCGCTCGCCTTGCTTGCGCTCGCCATCGTGACCGAGCTCTCGACCCGCCAGCCCTTGATGAAAGCGAACCTGGCGCTTTCCCGCAGCCATATGCGCTTTGCGACCGCGCTGCGGTACATCCAGGTCATCCGCGCGATGAACATGCAGAACGGCGCCGCTCAACTCGTCTACCGCGACGCTGAAACTGCACGACAGGCGCAAGACGATGCGATGAAGCGCACCGAGACCATTCTCGGACTCTCGAAGTCCGTACGCATGCTGGCGCAGATCCTGATGATGGGGTCGGCCGCATGGCTTGTCGTGGAGGATAGTGGAAACCCCGGCATCATCTTCGTCTCCAGCCTGCTTCTCGGCCGCGGACTTGCACCGATCGAAGGCGCGATCGGCGCATGGCGCGCTGTCGCCTTCACCTATGCCGCCTACAATCGCATCAACACGATGCTGATATCGATCGCCGCGCAGGACAGTGCCCGCACGATACCAATTCCCGAAGCGGGCGGCCTTGTGCTTGAGCGCGTCGGCTACACGCTTCCTTCGGGCAACCGCCAGATCTTGAATTCCGTCACCTTGCGGCTGTCACCGGGCGACTGCCTTGCACTGATCGGCCCATCCGGCTCCGGAAAGTCGACGCTTGGCCGCATCATCGCGGGCGTCCAGCCGACGACCATCGGCTGCGCCCTGCTCGGCGGTGTCGATATCTCCACCCTCCGGCTCGGTGGCTGCATGCGGCATATCGGCTACCTGCCGCAGGACATCGAACTCTTCGGCGGTGCGGTGAAAGACGTCGTCGGCCGGCTCGATGGAACCGACGTCGGCAAGGTCATCGAAGCGGCAAAGCTCGTCGGACTGCACGATACGATCATGCAACTGCCGCAGGGCTATGAGACGGATATCGGCGACGGCGGTGCAACCCTGCTTCGCGCCCAACGGCAACAGCTGGGACTGGCGCGCGCCGTCTACGGCAATCCCGCGCTCGTCGTGCTCGACGACCCCAATTCCAGCTTGGACTATGACGGCGAACGCCGGTTGTTTGCGGCCATCACCCGCATGCGCGCCATGGGGATGATGGTCATCATCATCACGCATCGCATGGGCATTCTGCCCGTGACCAACAAGATCGCGATCATGCGCAACGGCACGATCGAAGCCTTCGGCGACAGCGACTGGGTCTTCGATACCTATCTGCACCCACCAGCTCGAGCCGGCAC
Organism: Ensifer sp. SSB1; assembly: GCF_016652895.1. NCBI lineage: Bacteria > Pseudomonadati > Pseudomonadota > Alphaproteobacteria > Hyphomicrobiales > Rhizobiaceae > Ensifer > Ensifer sp. SSB1. The sequence goes on along the minus strand of NZ_JAEPRP010000052.1, from coordinate 32,033 downwards.
GTGAGAAGGGAGGCGCGACAACGATGGAGCTCATCAAATCCGACCTGACCCGACCCGGAACAGAAATCGTGGGCTATGCCTTGGACGCCAAGGGCAACGCTGGCACCCAGCCCGCGACGGCCGTCGCTGCCATCCTGCCTATGACGCTTGCCGAAGCCTCGCCGATGTCGCGGCTGCGGCATGTCGCCTGGACGGGAAACCTGCTGATCGGCTTCTTCGTTTTCGGCCTCGGCATCTGGTCGGTTCTCGCACCGCTCAGCAGCGCGGCGATCGCGTCCGGAGTCGTCGAGACCGAAGCGAACCGCAAGACCATCCAGCATCTCGAAGGCGGGATCGTCCGGCGGATCCTTGTCCGCGACGGCGATGCCGTGTCTGCCGGCCAGGTGCTGATCAAGCTCGACGATACGAAGCCGCGATCCGAGCGGGATAACCTTCGCGGCCAGCTCTGGGATGCTGAGGCGCGACAGGCGCGACTGACGGCCGAGCGGGAGGGATCGGACCACGTCACCTTTCCGCCTGATCTCGTGGAGCAGGCCGGCAACTACCGGGTGATCCATGACATCCTCGACGGACAGCAGAACATATTCGACGCACGGCGCCAGGTGATGCAGTCCGAAGTCGTGATCACGCAGCAGAAGATCAAGGAAGTGTTGGAGGAAGTCGCCGGGCTGAGCGCCCAGAAGGCCTCCCTGATTGAAAGAAGCTCGATATCGCGCCAGGAACTCGAGACCGTCTCGGCGTTGACCGAGAAGGGCCTCGAACGGCGAAGCCGGGCCCTCGTCCTGGCACGGGAGAAGGCCGACATCGGCGGCCAGATCGGCGAAGTCTCCGCACGCATTTCTCGTGCCCATCAGGTGATCAGCGAGTCGCAGTCCTACATCGTCAAGCTGCGCAGCGACCGACTGAATGAAGTCGCGCTCACGCTGCGCGACACGGAGAACCAGTTGGCTCAGCTGCGTGAACGGCTGAGCGCCATAGACGATCAACTGGCAAGAACCGAGATCCGGGCGCCCGACGACGGGGTGATCATGGACCTGCGTGTCCATACGACAGGCGGCGTCATCGGCGCCGGAGAGCCGCTGGCCGACCTCGTGCCGGACGCGGGTGCACTGGTCGTGGCAGCACGGGTGAAGCCGGAAGACATCGCCCAGGTCCACGCCGGGCTCGAGGCTCAGGTTCATCTCATTCCTTACAACCAGAGGCGGGTCCCGCTGTTGAAAGGCACGGTTTCCTATGTGTCCGCCGACAATCTGGTCGACCGGATGACCGGCCACACCTACTACGCCGCAACGATCCGCGTTACCGATGAGCGGCTCGGCCACTTGCCGGGCGTGGAAATGGTCCCGGGCATGCCGGTGCGGGCCATGATTGAGACCGGTACGAGCAGCGTGGCGCTTTATGCGCTGCGTCCGTTGATTGACAGTTTCAACACCGCATTTCGCGAGAACTGAATCATGCCCCGCGGAACGCCGTCGGCGTACCACATGGGCTCGATTTTTCGACCCCGCGATCAGATGTGCCAGTCGGTTCCCCGAAGGACAGCCGCGATGGGCAAACGTAAGTTCAATGACGACGAAGTCCTGGAGATCCTGAAGGAGCATCAGTACGGTGCAACCGTCGCCGATGTCTGCCACCGGCACGGCATCAGCCAGCCGACATTCTACCGGTGGCAATCACTGCAAAGCAGGGGGCCCAACTTCGACGCCGAGCGCGTAAAGGCGCTCGAAGTGGAAAATCAGAAGCTCAAGAGGCTGCTGGCCGAGGCCATGCTGACGGCAGCAACCCTTAGCGAGATGCTCGAAAAGACATCACGTTGACGACGCTGCTGCCGTTGGTGGCGACACCATGACCGTTGCCGGCGGTTCCCCGGTCGGCAAGCAGGGCCACGACCTCGGTGCGGTTCTGCACCTGTAATTTGCGCATGATGTGCTGCAGATGCATTTTCACCGTATGGTCGGAAAGATTGAGCTTGCCTGCGATCACCTTGTTCGAAGACCCGCAGCGCAACTCGGCAAGGACATCCGCCTCGCGCGGCGTGAAGTCGGCGAGCACCAACTCGCCTCGATAGGCGCTGATCTGCGCCCTGTCACTCTGGCGTGCAACGGCGGCACAATCGGTAAGCGCGGCAAGCGGGTCTGGACAGAAGATGCCGCCTGCAAGAACCAACCGCAAACCGGCAAGCGCCAATTCGATCCGCAAGGACGTGGTGAAGAAGCCGCGAACCCCCAGTTTGAGGACATCGGCCGCGGTCGCCTTGTCGTCGGTGTCCGAGAGCACCGCAACCGGCACTTCCGGAAAACGCTTGCGGATTTCCGCAAGCTCGCCATGCAAATAACACCCGCCGTCGTTTCGCGCACTCAGGTCCAGCACAATCAAACGCACGTCGTAACCGAGCGCCTGGTCAAGGCTGTCGGTCGAGACCATATCGATAAAATTCCAACCGGAGAGTTCGTATTCGAGAACGGCGACGATGACGCTGCGTACCAACGTCTGATGTTCTATGACGATTCCGGTCGGCGTACGGTCCTTGCGGCACGGCGTTCCTGAACTGATGGACATGCGTCACCCCCAGGATTCGTTTGCAACAAGTTAGCGACGCCTAAAATATTTCCGTTCTGATAGTCTGTCATGAGAAAATCAGAATTAATCCGATCGGGCTGCTTCTCTAACCAATTGAAAATACTAGGAAGTTGCGATAACTCCCGCGGAACTTGTAACATATCTTGAGCAGAGAACCTGAGAACCTCTCGGGAAGAGAGCAGAGAAGCGCAACCATAAGCCAAAGCCAACACCGAAGCGCACGCAAAGGGCGCAATCATTGCTTCAGCAGCAGCGGAAAGCATCGGGTCGCAGTCGGCAATGTCCTCAGAAACCGAAGGACTGCTGCGTCGGTTCGGGTGGCTGCCCCAGATGTACCCCTTCCAGCTCCAGCATGCGGGTCTTGGTGGTGGAACCGCCGGGCGCAGAGAAACCGCCGATCTTGCCGCCGGCGGCCAGCACTCGGTGACAGGGAATGATCAGGGAAACCGGATTCTTGGCCATGGCCTGCCCGACATCACGCGCCGCCTCCGGTCCGGCTCCCAGCTCTTTCGCGAGCGCCCCGTAGGTGGTCGTCTGCCCCCAGCGCAGCGCGCGTGTCGCGGCGTAGATGCGCCGGAAAAGCTCGTCCTGCCCATCCAGATCGACAGCAAAGCCGGTGAAGTCGACTTCCTTGCCATCAAAGTAACGTTGGACCGCCTCCACCGCTTCCCGAATTTCGGGTGTCGGCTGAGCTGACTCGGCAGAGGACAGCCGCTTCAGCAGGAGCCGTTCGGTTGCCTCGGCCGTACGGGTCGGCAATTGGAAACGCGTGATACCGACATCGTTCCAGGCAATGCCGCAAAAGCCGGCCGCGGTTTCGAAGATGAAATAGCGATGTGCTGCCTGGCCCATCTGCCTGGCCTCCCTCATGTCTCTGTCATCAAAATCGTGCCTGCGCGGCTCAAATTCAACCCGTTTCCTGCCCCGACGCCGTCGAGACCAGCGCTTGGTCAGCGGCGCGCATCGTCGCGAGAGTCGCCATTTGCGAAAGCTTTACGGTTGCAAGGCAAGGTTCCGCGCGAACATCAGGAGACGACGGTGGACATCCTGCATACCCCGACGATCATGCTCAGTTCATTCGTGACACTGGTGATCTTCGCCGTTTTCTTCGGCCTTGCCTGGCGGCAGGAGCGCAAGAGCTTCGAACTGCTTCTATGGTCTTCGGCCTTCGCCATCGGCGCGATTGGTTTCGTGCTTTTGACGCTGCGCGGCGACGGCTACAGCTTCATCACCATTTCGCTCGGCAATGCGCTCGCGGTGCTGGCCCTTGCCATGATCTGGCTCGGCCTGCGCGCCTTTGACAATCAGCCGCTGAAGGTCGCCTCCGCTCTTCTCGGACCGTTTCTCTGGATCGCCGTGACCTACTTCTCTGAGTACGTCCGCGAGAGTGTCACGAGCAGGATCATCCTCTACTCGATCCTGATCTTCGCCTATTCTGCGTTGATCGCACTCGAGGTCTTCCGATCGGAGTATTTCCGCCGGTTGCCGAGCTCCTATATCGTCGCCTTCGTTTTCGCCACGCACGGCGCGCTTTATCTCGCCCGTATTCCGCTGATCGTGCTGGGGCCGCTCGCAGGCAATACGGCGGCGGGAACCGCACAGCCGCTTTGGTATCAACTTCTGACCTTCGAGCTGTTCTTTCACAGTCTCGCCGGCGGCTTCGCCTTCTTCGCGCTGGTGAAGGAGCGAACGCAGCAGCGCTACAAGCTTGCCTCAGAAACCGACGCCCTGACGGGCGTGCCGAACCGGCGCGCCTTCCTCACGCAGCTTGATACCCATCTCGCCGCGGGCTCGGCAAAAGGAGCACTGCTCTATCTCGACATCGACCACTTCAAGGCGATCAATGATCGCTTTGGGCACGCAGCCGGTGACCAGGTGCTGGTCGAATTTGCCGAGATCGTTTCCAGGGCCGTGCCCGCTGACGCTTTCATCGCACGCTTCGGCGGCGAGGAATTCGCCGCCTGCCTGCCCCACGCGGACCGGTTGGGCGCGCTCGCCATCGCCGACGGCATTCGCACCTCGCTCGAAGCGCGCCGGCTCGGCACGGCCAAAGGCGTCCTGTCAGCAACCGTGAGCATCGGCGTCGCCTTCGCAGAAGGGCACGAGGATTCACACGCGCTCATCTCTTCCGCCGACGCGGCTCTGTATGCGGCGAAGACCGCCGGACGAAACGCCGTTTGGTCAATGGATGCGGACCGCGTCCCTCGTTTCTCCACCGGACTTGCCAACGGCGGCACTGCAGCGACGGCGCTGTTTTCGCTGAAAACCTCAAGGGGTGGCACGGCACCAAGAGCGCCGAACGTATCCTGACTGCCGATCGGCGCTGTCACCGCAGATTTCTCAGAAATCGAGCATCCGGTCGAATTGCGAGTTGCGAACGGCGACACGCCCGTCGAAGGAGACTTGAACAGCGCGCCCGGATCGGCCATCGACGGCATGGATATGCAGATGCGGCTCGGTGCTGTTGCCGGAGTTGCCGACCTCACCGATCGGGGTGCCGGCAGATACAGCCGCTCCGGCCGAAACAACAATGCTTCCCTGGCGCAGATGCGCAAGTTCCACCTGCATGCCGTCGCAGGCAAGGATCACGTGATTGCCGGCTGGATTGTTCCCGTCGGTCGTAGGTGGCGACAGATCCGGCAGTCCATCGACCGCAGCGATCACTTCTCCCTCTCAAGGACTGATCACGGTTTTCCCGAAGATCGCGTAATCCCGGGGATCTTTGGGCAGCAGCCCCAGGGCACGAATGCCAGCGGCATCGACGGCCGTAATGTCGAGGGCATGCCTTTGCGCCGGGTGGTCGCTGTGATGGTTGAGGATCCCTATGCCGCCACCCTGGGCGACGACGAAGCGCCCACCCGTCAACGGAAACGAAAGGTCGCGGGGATCATCGCGCACGGACATCCCCCCGATGACATAGGCGAGCGCCGCACCGAAAACGCCCAGCGAGGCGATGGTCGGGACAAGACTGCGCCACAGCGCCCCGCGATCCCCGGAGAGCCAGGGTCGGCCCGCGTGCCGCACCGCTGAGGCTAGAGCCGCGATGATGGCAAGAACCGCAAGCGCGAGGCCGGTCCACAGCCCGGCAATGTCCCAGCGACCAAGGAGCATGACCAGCGAGATCAGCACGACGCTTTCGGCAAACACCAGAAACCAGCCAAGGCGCGTGGGCTCGTCAAGGCGCCAGAGGCGCCAACTGAAGGCAAGCGGCAGCGCGATACAAAGGACCGACATAAAACCGACAATTGCGATCATGAAACCTCCCTTTGCGCGCAATGCGTTTCCTCATGTGGGTTCGGCACTGTTTACACGGTAGTGGAATAGGGATATTTTTTATCCTTAATAGATACGCATTGGCATCTGCCGGACGAACACATGATTCTCAAAAGCCAAGTCGAATGGGCATTGCATTGTTGTGCCATTCTTGCCGGCCTGCCTGAAGGCCGCTACCTCTCAACCAAGGCGCTGGCGGAGTTCCACGGGCTTCCCAAGGAGTATCTTTCGAAAGCGCTGCAGAGCCTTTCGCAAGCCGGGCTCGTCCACACGACCCTCGGTCCGTCGGGCGGGTATCGACTGGCCAAGCCGCCGGCCGAGCTTTCCTTTCTCGATATCGTCGAGGCGGTCGAGGGCAAGTCGAGAACCTTCGTTTGCACCAACATCAGGGCCAACAATCCCTGTCGGGCACCGGGCTATTGCGAAAGCACGCCGTGCGCGGTGGCGCGCATCATGTGGGAGGCGGACGAGGCCTGGCGCGACAAGCTGCGGAGCGTGCGCTTGTCCGACCTGATCGACATTCTCTCGAAGGAAATTCCGTCAGACCTCTGGAAGCGCAGTTTCGAGTGGGTACTAGGGCGCGCTGGATAAACGAGGCCTGACCTCCACCTCGGCAGGGGAAGCGTAGAAGTATGCCTGCGCTGGCAATGCCAGCGAAAGACCGTCTTGCCGGCATCGGTCGTGGACGCGCGCGATCACCTCGTTGCGTGCGGGTGTCCGTTCCGCCGGGCTTCTGACGCGAAACTGCAGTTCAACCTCGATCGCCACGGCGTCGATCGCCTTGAGGGCGACAATCGGTGGCGGATCGCGCACGATACGGGCGCAATCCTGCAGCGCCGCGCGCATCACCTCTTCGACGCGCTTCGGCGAGTGGCTTGCCTCTACGCGGATCGGCAATGGAATCTGATGCGTTTCATCAGGACGGCTGAGATTGGTGAGCCCGACCTTGGCGAGCGCGCTATTCGGCAGGACAACGACATTGTGCGCACCGGTAAGCAGGAAGGTCGAGCGCCAGTTGTTCTCGATCACACGGCCCTCCGTCCCGTCGCCAAGCGTTATCCAGTCACCGATGGCAAAAGGCCGCCCCAGTGTCAGGGCGATGCCGGAGAACACGTCGCCGAGCGTATTTTGAAGCGCGAGGCCGACGATGATGGCGACCACGCCAGAGGTTGCGACCAGCGTGCCGATCGGCGCCTTGAAGACGAAGCCCAGGACCGACAGCGACACGCCGAGATAGACGACGACGACGATCAGATCCTGCAGCAGCCGTGCCTCCTGCGGCCGCTTTTCAAGAACGATGTAGATGCGCACGAAACCGATGAGGGACCAGGCTAGATGCGTCCACCACAGCACGCGCGCCGACGTCGCCAGCAAGGCCGCTGCACCTTGGAGGTGCTGATCATCGCTCCTGTGCGGCATGATCCCGGCCAGGATGAGGACCGCGGTCATCACCGTGAAGAACAGGATCTGAACGATCAGCCTTGCCGTCGGGCGACCACGCCCCTGCAAGTGCCAGACGGCTATGCCGGTGACCCCGAGAAGGTTGATCAGCAGCAACGGCAACGGCAGGTGTTCGGCAAACATGGCAGGCTCCAACGGTTGCACCCCCAAGGAAGGGCCGGCTGCGCGATCGGCACCCGACCCTTCCGATGCATCACTTCGTCATCGGGTAGGTGAGTTCTTTCTGGGCGGTATCGACGACGAAGACCGCAAGCAGCTTGGCGGGCTCCGTTTCGCTGCCATTGGCACTGACGCCGTGCCGATCGCCGGGCATCTCGGAAAAGCTCTCGCCAGCCTTGTAGACCTTGACCGGGCCGTCATTAACCTGGCTGCGGATCGAGCCTTCCAGCACCGTCGCATAGATGAAGGCCGTGCTCGGATGGGTGTGTGCCTCTGAAGACCCGCCAGGCCCGTACTCCACCAGAACGCCCTTGATGCTCTTGCCGGGAACGTTCGGCAACTCGTGCTCGTAGACCAGTGTGACTTTGGCGGCGTCACCGGCAACAGCACTGCCGAACAATGTTGCGCTGACCGCGAGCGCGGCGATGAGAGACTTGATCATGTCGAATATCCTTTCAAGGCTGGGTAAGGCGCCGAGCGGCGCATAGTGCTGTCACTTGCGGGGCGCCGTCGCGAACCACTCTTCGAAGGTGATCCGGCCAAGACGCGGATTGTTGTCGGAGACGAGCGAGCCGTCTTCCAGCAGGGCGCCGAAATAGCGCGCCTCACGATCGGGCTCGACCTTGCGGCTGTCGCCGCTGGCCTTGAGATAGCGGGCAACGAGGTCGCTGAGGCGCGAGCGCTCGGGGCCGGCAATCTCGATCGTACCGTTGACGGGAGCAGCCAGTGCGACGGCGGCCATCGCGTCGGCGACGTCGTCGGAGGCGATCGGCTGCACGTAGGCCGGCGACAAGCGCACCGTGTCACCGACCGCTCCCGATTGCGCGATACCACCCAGGAACTCCATGAACTGGGTCGAATGCACGATCGTGTAGGGGATGCCGGACGCCTTGATCAGTCTTTCCTGGGCGAGCTTGCCACGGAAGTAGCCGCTCTCCTGCAGCCGCTCGGTGCCAACGACCGAAAGCGCGATGTGATGTTTGATGCCGGCAGACCTTTCCGCGGCAAGCAGATTGCGGCCGGAGGTTTCGAAGAACTCGAGCACCGCCTTGTCCTCGAAAGAGGGCGAGTTGGCGAGGTCGATCACGATCTCGCAACCGGTAAGCGCCTCGGCAAGGCCCTCGCCGGTCATCGTGTTGACGCCGGTGTTCGGAGAGGCGGCGATCACCTCGTGACCCTGCTTGCGAAGGCGTTCGACTGTCTTGGAGCCAATCAGGCCCGTTCCGCCGATGATGACGACTTTCATGGGATCCTCCATTCGCTGCGGCCGTTGCGCCGCAGCGCTCAATCATTCTGGGATAGCGGTCAGTTCAGTCCGGCCTTGTCGAGGCCGTAGAGCTTGTCGGCCGAACCGGGCACGGACTTGAAGGCGATGCTGACGCGGTTCCAGGCATTTATGACCATGATGGAGAAGGTGAGATCCGAGATTTCCTTCTCCGAAAGCTGGCCACGGACACGCTCGTAAAGCTCGTCCGGAATGCCGCCTTCGGGCAGTTTCGTGAGCGCCTCGGTCCAGGCAAGCGCTGCACGTTCGCGCGGGATGAAGAGGTTCGATTCACGCCAGATCGCGACGTGATAGAGGCGCAGTTCGCTCTCCCCGTGGATCTTCGCCTCCTTCACGTGCATGTCGACGCAGAAGGCGCAGCCATTGATCTGCGAGGCGCGGATGTTCACGAGGTCGCGGATTTTCTGTTCGATGACGCTGTCCCTCAGGCTGAGGCTCAGGTCAGAGATTTTCTTGAAGAAATCGGGTGAGTGCTGTGCGTAGTTCAGGCGCTGTGTCATGGGGTCGCTCCGTTATTAAGGATATTTGGCATCCTTATGGATACAAGATATCCTTAATATCTGGACAGTAAAGCGCAACGGGCATACACTCGACGCATAAGGCTTATGTCGAAACGTTTGGGGGACCCGATGGACATCGTCTCAGCGCTGAGAGCTTTCCTGCGCGTGGCGGAGACGGGTTCGTTTTCCGCCGCCGCGCTCGACCTCAACCTGACGCAACCGGCCGTCTCGCGGCAAGTGTCGGCGCTTGAGGAGTACCTGAACACGCGCCTCCTCCACCGGACGACAAACGCGCTGGCGCTTACCGCCGAGGGCGAACACATGATCCCGATGGCGCTCAGGGTGGTGGAAGCGGTCGACGCCCTCAACGAAGCCTCATGCACCGAAACGGCCATGGTTGCCGGCCGGGTCCGCTTGACCCTACCCGCCCCGCTCGGCCTTTATGTCAGCGATCGGCTCGCCGCTTTTCTCGCGCGTCATCCCGGCCTTTCGGTCGAGTTGATCTTCCGTGAGGAGCCATCGGACCTGGTTGGCGAGGGTATCGATCTCGAAGTGCGCCTCGGCCCCGTGACGGACAGCAGCCTGATGTGCCGACGCATCGGCTGGACGACCGCCTTCCTCGTCGCCGCACCCGGCTATCTCGACGGACGAAGCACGCCGAAAACGCCGGACGAGATCGAGGGGCACGAGTGCATCTGCTATAGCCGCGCCGGAGACGGACGCTCCTGGACCTTTTCCGATGGATCCGATGATGTCTTCGTGCGCATTGCACCGCGTCTCGTCGCCAACAACGCCGTGGCCGTGCATCGCGCCGTCCTGGCGGGAAGCGGCCTTGCCATTCTTTCACATATCCTTGCCTGCCCGGACATCGAAGCAGGCAGGCTGGTGAACGTGATGCCGGACTTTCCGCCGGGGCGCCTGCCGATCAGCGTCGTCTATCCGTCACGCAGGAACATGCCGCTGCGTGTCAGAACCGTTCTCGACTTCCTCGTGCAGGTCATTCGGGAAGACCCGTTGATGGCGTCCGCCTCCTGACCGAGCAACGCCTCGTTCAACGTTGCCCGGACGTCGCGCGCAACGGGAGACCGCTGAAGGTCTTGATCTCCTTCAGCACGAAGGTCGTCTGCATCTCCTTGATGCAGGGCAACCGCCGTACGACCTTCATGGCGAAATCCGAATAGGAATCGAGGTCGGACGAAACGACTTGAAGAAGAAAGTCCGCGTCGCCGGCAATGCTGTAGCAGGCGACGACGCTGTCGAGCTTCATCACCTCGCCGGCAAAGGCATCGGCCTCCGCCTCCGTATGGCTGTCGATCTTCACGCGGATGAAGGCGAGCACCCCAAGACCGATTTCCTTCCGGTTCAGCACCGCCATATAGCCCTGAATGACGCCGTCATCCTCAAGCTGGCGCACGCGCCGCCAGCACGGCGAGGTCGACATGCCGACCTCGTCGGAAAGCGCCTGATTGCTCAAGCGACCATCATTCTGCAGCGCGGTCAAAATCTTCACATCCGCAGGCGTCAGCGTTGTAGGCATACTCTACCTCATTCACTTTATTCTCAGGTAGATGCTACCTCACATGCGCATTTCGTCGCAACATCCGAAAGAACTTACCCGGGCGACCGGTCTATTCTCCCCATCGACAAACCGAGAAGGAATAGACCACCGTGCTTCACGACATCCGCCTCGCCATCATCGTCAATCCGGAGCTGCCGCCGGGCCATCTCGCCAACACCATCGCGGCGATATCCATCGGCATCGGCTCGGCGATGCCTGATCTTGGTAATCGGCGACTTACAGACAACAGAGAGAATACGATCGATATCAGTTCCAACCGGCCCGTTCCGATCCTCCAGGCCGACAGCCAGACGATCGGCGTGTTGCTGCTCAGGGCGCTGCCGAAAGAGAAAGACCGCATCGTCGTGCCGTTTCCGGCGTTTGCGCGCTCGCTGCACAGCTATGCGGACTATGAGGCACAGTTTCCGGAACGCGATCTCTCTGCCGAAACGATCGACGGCATCGGATTGGCCGGCGCTTCCAAGTGGGTCAAATCGCTGACAGGATCCTTGAAACTGCTGCGCTGAGGCGCGTTCCGGAACGGCACGGGAGGCCGTGGAGCGGGACATTCCGGCTTGGCGTGTATATTTTTTTCATCGCGACCAGACCAATACCACGATTGGTGGCGACACATTCGCAACACTGCCGGCCATTCAACCGGAAAGACATAGCTTTCCCGCTTTGCGACTGTTTCCTGCCTTGACGACAGCTGCCCCGCACGACAAGCTCTGAAAACGATTTTCAGAATATCAGAATTCCATCAGATGCCGCATCGGCTCCACGGTTTTAGCCGCTGCCGAGGCTGGATCGCGCGATACGATACCTATCGGGGAACAATACGCATGACCAATCAACGGCTCATCATGCTGATCTTCTTCCTTCAACCGATCGCCTTCGGCGCCTGGCTGCCACGCATTCCCGATGTGCAGCAGCGGCTCGGCCTCGGCCCCGCCGACCTCGCGATCGCGCTTCTCGGCATGCCGGTCGGTATCCTCCTCACACTGCCGTTTGCCGGCCGATTCGTTGCCTGGATCGGCGGTCGCGCCACGATCCTCTATGGTTTCGTCGTCTTTCTGGCCCTCGTCTGGCTGCCGACTTGGGCCTCGAACATCGAAGTGCTATTCCTGACACTCGCCATCGTCGGCGTGGCGCTGGCAACGTTGGAGCTCGGTCTCAATGTCGAAGCGGACGCAATCGAGAAGCACTCCGGACAGCTGATCATGAGCACCTGCCACGGTTTCTGGAGCCTCGGCATCATGACCGGCAGCCTGATCGGCGTCGGCTTCGCCGCGCTCCATGTGGCGCCGGAATGGGCCGTACCGCTGACGGCTGCGGTCATGCTGCCGATCAGCGTATTTTTCGCCAGGAAACTGCCCCTCCTCAAAACCGGGGAGGCGACGGCTGCGCAGGCGGCACCGTCAAGGCGACGACTGCCAAGCTTTGCACTGCTCGGCGTTTGCTTCTTCGTCGTCGGCATCACCATGACCGAAGGCGCGGTGGCTGACTGGTCGGCGGTTTTCCTGCGCGATGTCTTCGGACTTTCCGGTGCCAGTGCCGGCTTCGGGTACTCGATCTTTGCTTTCATGGTGGCGGCCGGCCGTTTCGCCGGCGACCCGCTGAAGGCGAGCTACGGACCGGTAGCGGTTGCGCGCGCCTGCGGCGTCGCCAGTATTGCCGGCCTGGTTCTGGTCGTGGTGAGCCCCGTCGCCTGGGCAGCGCTTCTCGGCTTTGCCGCTATGGGCTTCGGCGTTTCCGTCGGCTTCCCGCTCGCAGTCACGGCAGCCGCCGACCAGACCGACCGGCCGGCGGCCGCCAGCGTCGCCATCCTGTCTTTCATCGCACTCCTCGGCTTCCTGCTCGGACCGCCGCTCATCGGCCTGATTGCCGAGCACAGCGACATGCGCTTCGGCCTCGGCGTGCTCGTTCCCTTCCTCGCTGTCAGCCTGCTCTTGACCGGACGGCTCAAGCCCGCCGCGCGCGTGAGCGCGCAGGACACCCAGCAAGCTGCCAGCCGCGCGTAGCGGCGATCGCGATAGGTAACGCGAAAGCCCCGACCGATTTCGGCCGGGGCTTCTTCGTTCATCGGCAGGCGCGGCTTATTTGCGCGCTGCCATGGTGGTGTAGCTGGTGATGAGGTTGCGATAGTCGGGGATGTGGTTGGAGAACAGCGTACCGAGCCCCTCGATGTCGTTGCGCCAGTCGCGGTGCAATTCGCAGGCGACGCCGAACCAGGTCATCAGCTGAACGCCGGCGGCGGTCATGCGCGACCAGGCGGAATCGCGGGTCACCTCGTTGAACGTGCCGGAAGCGTCCGTCACCACGAAGACCTCAAAACCTTCCTCGATCGCCGAGAGCGCCGGAAACGCAACGCAGACTTCGGTCACCACGCCGGCGATCAGCAACTGCTTCTTGCCCGTCGCCTTCACCGCCTTGACGAAATCCTCGTTGTCCCAGGCGTTGATCTGGCCCGGACGGGGAATGAAGGGCGCGTCGGGAAACAGTTCCTTCAGTTCCGGTACCAGCGGGCCGTTCGGACCGTCTTCGAAACTGGTCGTCAGCACCGTCGGCAGCTTGAAGTACTTGGCGAGGTCGCCAAGTGCCAGAACGTTGTTCTTGAACTTGTCCGGGTCGAAGTCGCGCACCAACGACAGGAGACCGGTCTGATGGTCGACGAGCAGGACGGCAACATCATCCTTGTTGAGACGTACATAGGGCTTGGTCATCGGAAGTCCTTTCCTTCGGTTGGTTTCCATCACCGCCGGCAGCGTTCGTTGCCGCCTGATCCGCTGTGATTGACAGTAGGCTACTGCAGGACCGCTGACGCAAAAAGATTGTGAATTCCGACGCAGCGTCCTATTGATAGAACGATGCAGGATCTGAACGACCTCTATTATTTCGTGCAAGTGGTGGATCATGGTGGCTTTGCGGCTGCAGCACGGGCGACCGGAACGCAAAAATCCCGGCTCAGCCGACGCATTGCAATGCTGGAGGATCGGATCAGCGTCCGACTGATCCAGCGTTCGCCGCGCCGGTTCTTCGTCACCGATGTCGGCCGCGAATATTACCAGCGCTGCGTCGCAGTGCTGATCGAGGCCGAAGCAGCCGACGCCTTCATCGCGCAGCACCAGGGGGAACCGCAGGGGACCATCCGGGTGAGCTGCCCAACGGCGCTGATCTCCTTCCAGTTCGCCCGACTTTTCGCCCGATTCATGACCGCGCATCCAAAGATCAGTCTGCAGCTCGAAAGCACCAACCGCCGCGTGGACGTGATCGCCGAGGGCTTCGACGTCTCGATCCGGGTCCGGTTTCCGCCACTGGAGAGAAGCGAGCTCGTCATGCGCAAGCTCGATGACAGCTCGCAATATCTCGTCGCCAAACCGGGATTCCTGAGGGAGCCGATCCAGACGCCCGAGCAGCTGACGGGGCTCGCCAGCCTTGCCTGGACTTCGGCCACACATAGCTATGAATGGTGGCTGGAGAGTTCTGCCGGCGAGCAGGCGGTCATTCGGCACGAGCCACGCTTCCTGACCGACGATATGGCGGCGCTGCGCGAAGCCGCGCTCGACGGCGCCGGCATCGTGCAGCTACCGACGATGATGATCTGGAAGGACCTGGTGGCAGGGACGCTGGTGCCGGTGCTGCCGCAATGGCGGCCTGCATCCGGTATCGTGCATGCCGTCTTCCCCTCGAAACGCGGGCTTCTGCCGTCGGTTCGCACCTTCATCGACTTTCTCGCCCAGGAATGCGCTGCCGATCGCCTGACGATCGATGAGAGCCTGGCATGGCCGGCGAAGAACCCCCATATGGAGACCTAACGCGCTTCGACGGCACCTCTTCGCCTCGATCCGCCGACCCATGCGCAGGGCGCATAGTAGCCATTCCTTGCATCCCGCGTCGCTATTCACGACATTAATGAAGAAGCCGCGTTCGACGCCGGCTCCCTTCAGCACTCCATCACAGTCGTAGACTTTTCCCCCGGCCCTGCGCCGGCGCGGCCAATTCCGGCTTGAACAATAGGGAAGGTAATCATGCAGACTTCTGCCAAGACGCCCGATGCCAAGACACTGGACAAGATGACGCTCAACGAGCGCTCGGACATGATGGCGCTCGTTGCGGACGCACTCGAGGCAACGGCCGAGAAGGCCTATGAGATCGGCGACGACCGGTTCGCGCAGAACTCGATCAGCCTCGCCAATATCATCACCAGCTGTGCCGATGACCTGGTCGTTGGCGACCTGCCGGCAGCCGAACTGCTGCTGCAGCAGGGCATCGCGTTGCTCAGCCTGTTTCAGGGCGAGCCCCGCGAGTTCACCCTGCACTAAAGCTTGGAAAAACGGCCGACGTCTCGCCGACCGTAACCACATTCTCCGGTCGGGGACGTCCTCGACCGGCCCTGGCGGCCTTGCGACGGCCACTGACCATCAAGCTTCTCACGCGCCTTCGAGCGCAAGGTCGACCGCAGCCAGCGCATGGATCTCGGTCGTATCGAACACCGGGACCGGGCTATCGGCCTGTGAAATCAGCAGCATGATCTCGGTGCACCCCATGATGATCGCTTCCGCGCCCGCATCGACGAGCCGTGCGATGACAGCGCGATAGGCGTCGCGTGAATTGTCCTTGACGATGCCGGCAACCAGTTCGCGGTAGATGATCTCGTGCACCTTGGCGCGGTCTTCCGCCCCCGGCACCAGCACATCGAGACCGAATGCGTCCTTCAGACGGCCCTTGTAGAAATCCTGCTCCATGGTGAAAGCGGTTCCAAGGAGGCCGACCTTTCTGAACCCCGCCGCCTTGATCTTCTCGGCCGTCGGGTCGGCGATATGAAGCAGCGGGATCGACACTGCCGCTGAAACATCGGCAGCCATCTTGTGCATCGTGTTGGTGCAGATCATCACGAAATCGGCGCCGCCGGCTTCCAGTCGACGCGCCGCCGCAATCATCTCCTCGGTCAGGGCCGGCCAATCGCCATGGTGCTGCAGCCGCTCTATCTCGCCGAAATCCATCGACCACATCAGCGACTTTGCCGAGTGCACGCCGCCCAGGCGCTCGCGAACCGTCTCGTTGATGATGCGGTAGTATTGTGCCGAG
This sequence comes from Ensifer sp. SSB1, assembly GCF_016652895.1. NCBI lineage: Bacteria > Pseudomonadati > Pseudomonadota > Alphaproteobacteria > Hyphomicrobiales > Rhizobiaceae > Ensifer > Ensifer sp. SSB1. Next base: position 16,129 of record NZ_JAEPRP010000052.1, on the reverse strand, counting down.
CTCTCCCAGCTCATGCCGCCAATCAGGCCGATGACCTTCACCCTATGCTCTCCCTTTTCGAACCGGACTCTGAGCTAACAAATCGCGCGCCATCGCGATAGCTCCAGCGACCGTCTACGCCTGGGACACAAGGCAATTGCGGGGCGCAACGCCGGTCTCTTTCACCCGCCTTCCTTGCCCCCAACAACCGACCTTTCGGCAAAGCTGCATGACACGACGACGACAACCGGTTGACATTTCCGGTTTCGTGGACTTTTATATTCCAAAATAAAGAACGACATAGCATAACTATGGAATATGAGGAGGAGCAAATATGAAATCGACTAAACTTGCCTTGCTTATCGGAACGGCACTCGCGGTATCGGCATCATTCGCCTTCGCGCAGGAAAAGGGTGGCGTCATCAATGTCGCGACGGTCGGGGAGCCACCGACACTCGACCCGATGGCCTCGACCGCCGACCTCGTCGGCATCGTTTCGCAGCACATCTTTGAAACGCTCTACACCTTCGACAAGGACTGGAAGCCGACGCCGCTTCTGGCCGCCGCCCTGCCCGAGATCAGCGCCGACGGCAAAACCTACACGATCAAGCTGCGATCCGGCGTCAAGTTCCATGATGGCACGGATCTCGACAGCAAGGACGTCGTCGCCTCGCTCGAGCGCTGGACCAAGGTCGCCTCGCGCGGCAAGCAGACAGCCACGACGATTTCCGGCATCGAGGCGGTCGATCCGCTGACGGTGAAGATCTCGCTCAGCACGCCTTATGCGCCGCTCGTATCGCTGCTCGCCTTCAACAACTCCGCAGCAATCGTGCTGCCGTCTGAAAAGCAGGCCGAACCGATGACCGATTTCGTCGGCACCGGTCCCTACCAGCTGAAGGAGCGCAAGGCGGACCAGTACATCCAGCTGACCCGCTACGACGCCTACAAGTCGCCGGAAGGCGAAGCCAACGGCTACGGCGGCGCCCGCCACCAATACGCCGACGAAATCCGCTTCGTGCCGGTTCCGGATCCGAACACCCGCGTCGAGGCCGCCGTTTCCGGCCAATATGACTATGTCGATAGTCTGCCGGTCGAATCCTTCGAGCGCGTGAAGGGTTCGAGCGCTTCCGATCCCGTCATGCTGCAGCCCTTCGGCTGGCCGGTCTTCGTGCTCAACTCCGGCAACGGCATGACCAAGAACCTCGATCTGCGCAAGGCGATCCGCGCTTCGCTCAGCATGGAAGACATGATGGCGGCCGCTTTCGGCACCACCGACTTCTATGCGCTCGACGCCGCTCTCTATCCGTCGCAGTTCACCTGGCGTACCGATGCCGGTACAGAAGGCGCCTACAACATCGCCGATCCGGAAAAGGCCGGCGAACTGCTGAAGGCTGCCGGCTACAAGGGCGAACCGCTGCGCATCCTGACGAGCCGGCAGTACGAGTTCCACTACAAGATGGCGCAGGTCGCGGCCGAATATCTGAAGCTCGCCGGGTTCACCGTCGATCTGCAGGTGGTCGACTGGGCGACGCTGACCCAGCGCCGCGCCGACCCGACGCTCTGGGACATCTATATCACCCACAGCCCCTTCCTGCCGGAACCGGCCCTCATCGGCATGATGTCGACCAAGGCGCCCGGCAATTGGGATACGCCGGCGCGCGCCAAGGCGGTCGATGCCTTCAACGCCGAATCCGATCCGGCCAAGCGCGTGGCACTCTGGGCCGACGTGCAGAAGGTGATCTTCGAGGAAGTGCCCTTCATCAAGATCGGCGACTTCAACGCGCTCTTGGCAAAGGCCAAGACGCTTGACGGCGTCTCGCCGGCCCCGTGGCCGTATTTCTGGAACGCTTCGATCAAGAAGTAAGCTCCCACCCTCCCAGGGACTTCGGCAGGCGCCCGGCCATTGGCCAGGCGCCTGCCGCAAGGGCGCGCCGCACTTCATCCACGTTTCGCGGTTGAGGCGCACAGGAAAGGTTCGAGGCCACCATGTTACGCTACATTCTCCAGCGGTTGATGGGCATGATCGTCGTCATGGCGATCGTCGTCACGATCGTCTTCGTCATCGTCCGCGTGACGCCGGGTGATCCGGCCGCCGTCATGCTCGGTCCGGAAGCGACCCAGGAAGACATCGCTGAACTGCGCACCCGTCTCGGTCTCGACCAGTCGCTCGGCCTGCAATATGTCTATTACATCGGACAGTTGCTGCAGGGTGACCTCGGCCAATCGATCTTCCTCAATCAGCCGGTGACCTCGGCGCTCGCAGAGCGCGCCGAACCGACCTTCTTCCTGACGCTGTTTTCGATCGTGATCGCCTGTGCGATCGCGCTACCGATCGGCATCTACGCCGCCTACAGGCGCGGCTCCTTCGTCGACCAGGCGGCAACAACGCTGGCCATGCTCGCCGCCAGCATTCCAAGTTTCTGGCTTGGTCTCATCCTGATCCAGGTGTTCGCCGTGCGCTTCGGCTGGTTCCCGGTCTCCGGCTATGGCGGCCCGGGCTCCTCCTTCACTGAGCGCATGTACCATCTGACCTTGCCGGCAATCGCACTCGGCGTCGTCTCCTCCGCATTGATCCTCAGGTTCACCCGCGCCTCGATGCTCGACGTGCTTGGCGACGATTTCATCCGTACGGCCCGCGCCAAGGGCCTCGGCGAGCGCAAGGTGGTGATGAAACACGCGTTGAAGAACGCGCTGATCCCGATCCTGACGATCATCGGCCTGACGGCCGCCGTGCTGATCTCCGGCGCTGTCGTCACCGAAACGGTCTTCGGTCTTCCGGGTGTCGGCAATCTCGTCGTCTCCGCCGTGCTTCGTCGCGACTATCCAGTGATCCAGGGTGCTCTGCTCGTCATCGCCGCGCTCTACGTGCTGATCAATTTCGCGATCGACATGCTCTATCTCCTCGTTGATCCAAGGGTGCGCTACTGATGGCTATCACCGTATCCGCCCCCTCCGAGAGCGAGGGCCGCAAATTCATCCGCCGGCTGCTGAAGCGCAAGACAGTCGCCTTCGGCCTGATCGTACTCACCGTTTTCGTCCTGCTCGCTGTCTTCGCGCCGCTGATCGCGCCTTACGCGCCCGGCAAGCTGTCGATCGTCAACCGCCTGCAGCCGCCGAGCCTGCAATGGTTCTTCGGCACCGACGAGTTCGGCCGTGACGTCTTTTCCCGCACCATCTATGCCGGCCGATTGTCGCTGCTCGTTGGTGCCGCCGTCGTTACGCTCGCGACCGTGATCGGCGTCGTGCTCGGCCTGCTTGCCGGCTTCTTCCCGAAGCTCGACACGCCGATCGCCCGCATCATCGACGCGATGATGGCCTTTCCGGACATCCTGCTCGCGATTGCACTGGTCGCAGCACTCGGTCCGTCGCTGACAACAGTCATCATCGCGCTCAGCATCGTCTATGCACCGCGGCTTGCCCGCGTGGTACGCGCTTCCACGCTGGTGATCCGCGAGCTTCCTTATGTCGAGGCGGCCCGCGCGCTCGGCATCTCGACGCCGCACATCATGACGCGCCACGTGTTGCGCAACCTTCTCTCGCCCGTTCTGGTGCAGGGCACCTTCCTCTTTGCCCATGCGATGCTTGCCGAGGCCGGCCTCTCTTTCCTCGGCGTCGGCGTCAGCCCGGAAATCCCCACCTGGGGCACGATGATCGCCTCCGGTCGCCAATATATCGGCCAGGCCGACTGGGTGACGCTCTTCCCCGGCATCGCCATCGTGCTTTCGGTGCTGTCGCTACAGATGGTCGGGGACGGCCTGCGCGACATGCTCGACCCCCGCCTCAGAAAGGACCTGTAAGTCATGGCTAACCCAAACAGCAGCACTGGACCCGTGCTGATCCGCCAGGTGAAGCCTGTCGCCTTCGGCATGGCCGCACCGGCAGAGACCATCGATATTCTCGTCGACGGCGAAGGTCGCATTGCGGCACTCGGTCAGGACCTCGAGGCATCGGGCGACGTGCGTCGCGTCGAAGGCAAGGGCGCCTGGATCTCGCCCGGCTGGATCGACCTGCATGCCCATGTCTGGCACGGCGGCACCGACATTTCCGTACGTCCGCAGCTTTGCGGCATGGAGCGTGGCGTCACCACCATTGTCGACGCCGGTTCGGCCGGCGAAGCCAACTTCCACGGCTTCCGCGAATACATCATCGAGCCGTCGCGCGAACGCATCAAGGCGTTCCTCAATCTCGGCTCGATCGGCCTCGTTGCCTGCAACCGCGTCAGCGAGCTCTCCGACATCCGCTCGATCGACATCGACCGCATCATCGCCTGCTACCAGGAGAACCGCGAGCACATCGTCGGCCTCAAAGTCCGCGCCAGCCACGTGATCACCGGCTCCTGGGGCGTCACGCCGGTGAAGCTCGGCAAGAAGATCGCCAAGATCCTGAAGATCCCGATGATGGTGCATGTCGGCGAACCGCCGGCGCTCTACGACGAGGTGCTCGAAATCCTCGGCCCCGGCGACATCGTCACCCATTGCTTCAACGGCAAGGCGGGCTCCAGCATCATCGAGGATGAGGACCTGTTCGAGCTTGCCGAACGCTGCGCCGGCGAAGGCATCCGCCTCGACATCGGCCATGGCGGCGCCTCGTTCTCCTTCCGCGTCGCCGAAGTGGCGATCGCCCGTGGGCTCCTGCCCTTCTCGATCTCCACCGACGTGCATCTGCGCAGCATGAACCAGTCCGTCTGGGACCTCGGCACCACCATGTCGAAACTCTTGAGCGTCGGAATGCCCTTCGAAAAGGTTGTCGAGGCCGTGACCCAGGCGCCCGCTTCGGTGATCCGCCTGCCGATGGACAATCTGCTAACCGTCGGCGCCCGCGCCGAGTTCACCCTCTTCGACCTCATCGATAGCGAGCTTCGAGTCTTCGATTCCCTTGGTACCGAAGCTCATCTCAACCGCCTCTTCGAACCGCGCTACGCGGTCATGGGTACCGACGTGGTCGCGGCCAACCGCTATCAGCCGCAGCATGTCGAATGCCCGGACCACAGCCACGGCTTCAGCTACCGCTAAGCCAGGGCGACAGAATACAGAAATGACAGGACATCGCGTGAACAGTCTGGATCAGAAGAAAGGCAGCCACGTAGCTGCCTCACCCTATCAACGGCTTCAGGCCCTCGGCATCGACCTGCCGCCGGCGCCGCCGCCGATTGCCAATTTCGTGACGCATGTGCGCGAAGGCAACATGCTCTACCTCTCGGGCCAGGGCCCGCGCGAGCCCGATGGGCATCTTTATGCCGGCAAGGTCGGGGCCGATGTCGACATCGACAGCGCCTATGATCACGCGCGACTGACCGGCATCAACCTGCTGGCCGTGATGCACGATGCGCTGGGGGATCTCGGACGGGTCAAGCGCATCGTCAAGATCCTCGGCATGGTCAATGCCGTGCCGGATTTCGCCGAGCATCCGCGGGTCATCAACGGCTGCTCCGACCTGATGATGGACGTCTTCGGAGCGGCCGGCAGCCATGCGCGCTCGGCGGTGGGATTCGGGTCGCTGCCCGGAAACATCACCGTCGAAATCGAGGCGATCGTCGCTCTTCACGAGTGACGACGGGAGGTCGGATCAATGGCTGCGCCAGCCCATCATCTTCTCGATCCGCTCGGCGGAAACCCTGACGTGATCGGCGTAGAACGCCCGGTCGTCGAGGATTTTCTGCTCGGGCAGCACGATCGAGATCGTGGCGGCGCAATTGCCCTTGTCGTCAAGGATGGGAGCCGCGACGCAGGCAACGGCATAATCGGATTCGCCAGCCTGGATCGACAGTCGCGCCGTGAGCGCGCTCTCAGCTTGCGCGGAAAGGGCAGCGGGATCGATATCGGCGCGGCCGGTCGGCGACGTGCGGGCGCAACGGCGGAACAGCTCGAGCCTTTCGTCGGCGGGCAGATGGCCGACGAGCAAGCGTCCCGACGCCGTCCAGTTGAGCGGAACGCGGGTACCAACGCGCGAGGTCACCTGGAAATGGCCGGGGCCGTCGGCCATGGCGAGCACCTGCATGTAGTCACCGTCGCGACCGCAGAGCTGGATCGTCTCGGACACTTGTCGACCAAGGTCGTGCATCTCGCGGGTGGCAACCCCCAGGAAATCGAGCGAGCGAGCATAGGCAAGGCCGTAGTGGTAGAGCCGGTCGCCGAGCCAGACGAAACCGTCGGCATCGCGGCTGAGCAGGTTCTTTTCGACCATGTCGTCGACGATGACATAGGCCGTGGACAGCGGTGCGCCAACCGCCTTGGCAATCGCGTAGACGCCGCTCGGCGCACCGGTTTCATAGAGGAAATCGAGCACTTGCAAAGCACGGTCCATGCCACTTACGCGCGAGCGGCGCGGCTTGCCGGTCGTTTCGGTGTCGTCGTTCGGCGCGGCGTCGGTCATCGTCTTGTCCACTGTTCCACTCCTGCGCAGCCTGGAATGCGCATCATCAGGAAAATGTCCGGCCTTGTCGCATCTGCGCCGCTGCCAGCGGCTGCATTCAACGACGAAAGGCCTCACCCGTACTTCATTACTATGGTAGATATTCCGCGAAGACGGAATAGTCTATCCGCTTCGACCGCCAGAAAATCGCCTGCCAGAAAATTACATGGAGACCACTATGCCTGACCGTGACATTCGCGAAGCTCTCGGACTTCGTCCCGTTATCAACGTCTCCGGCACGATGACGGGCCTCGGCGCATCGATCGTGGTCCCGGAAGCGATCGCGGCCATGACAGGCATACTGCCGCAATTCGTCGAGATCAACGACCTGCAGCGCAAGGTGAGCCCGGTGATTGCGCGGCTGACGGGCGCCGAGGCGGGCTTTGTGACCGCGTCCTGTTCCGCCGGCATCAGTCTCGCCGTCGCCGGCACCATGACCGGCAGCGACCTGGCCGCCATCGAGCGCCTGCCGGACACGACTGGCCTCAAGAATGAAGTCATTCTCCAGATGGGCCATGTGGTGAGCTACGGCGCGCCCGTCGACCAGGCGATCCGCCTTGCCGGCGCCAAGCCGGTGATCGTCGGCCAGGCGACATCGGCCTATCGCTATCACATCGAAGGCGCAATCAACGAGCGCACCGCCTGCGCCGTCTACGTTGTCTCGCATCATGTCGTGCAATATGGCCTCGTCGGTCTCAAGGAGTTTGCCGAGGTCTGCCATTCCAAGGGTGTGCCGGTCATCGTCGATGCCGCGTCCGAATATGATCTGCGCATCTTCCTCGAGCAGGGCGCCGACATCGTGCTTTATTCCGGCCACAAGTTCCTGGGCGGCCCGACTTCGGGCATCGTCGCCGGAAGAAAAGAGCTGGTGCGCAACACTTTCCTGCAAAACCTCGGCATCGGCCGCGGCATGAAGGTCGGCAAGGAAAGCATGCTCGGCGTGATGGCCGCACTTCAAGCGTGGGAGACGCGAGACCACGCCGGCATTCGCGAGCGGGAAACCGGCTATCTGAACCTTTGGCATGAAACGCTCGACGGCCGCCCCGGCATCAAGCCGGTGATCGAGGCGGATCCGACCAACAACCCGCTCGACCGGCTGCGCGTCAACATCGACCCGCAGCAGGCCCACATCACCGCATGGGATCTCGCCGATGCGCTGGCCCGCGGTACGCCACCGATCATCGTGCGCGACCACGAAGCCGAGCACAATTACTTCTATCTGGACCCCTGCAATCTGCATCCCGGACAGGAGACGGTCGTGGCCAGCCGCCTCGGCGAAGAGCTCGACAAGGCAAGAGCCTCGAACGAGATCATCGCCACGTCCCTCAGCGAACGCAACGCCCGCCGTTTTGCGGGCCTGCTGCGCTGGCCTGACTGACCCGCAACGACGATCAAGCACGCAGCATGTGACGGAGCAAACGAGATGACCGAGACCAAAGCCCCGCAGGACCGTTCGACGGCGCCCGTTCTCTCCGTCGAGAACCTGACGACCTCGTTCCTGGTCGATGGCGCGTGGAGGCCTGTCGTCCGGGATATCTCGTTTTCCGTCGCACCGGGCGAAACCGTCGCGATCGTCGGCGAATCCGGATCGGGCAAGAGCGTCACGTCGCTTTCGATCATGCGCCTCCTGCAGAAGGAGACGAGCCGGATCGAGGGCCGGGTGATGATGGGAGGGCGCAATATCCTCGATCTGCCCGAAAGCGAGATGCGCAACGTGCGCGGCAATGACGTCGCGATGATCTTCCAGGAGCCGATGACCAGCCTCAATCCGCTGTTCACGATCGGCGACCAGATCTCCGAAGCCTTGCTCTGCCACAGCCCGATGTCGAAGGCCGAAGCGCGAGCAGAAACCATCCGGCTGCTCGAGAAGGTTCGCATTCCCTCGGCCGCCTCTCGCTTCGACGAATATCCGCATCGGTTTTCCGGCGGCATGCGGCAGCGCGTGATGATCGCCATGGCGCTGGCGAGCCGCCCAAAGCTCCTGATCGCCGATGAGCCGACAACGGCGCTCGACGTGACGATCCAGGGCCAGATCCTCGACCTGATCAAGGTGCTGCAGGAGGAAGAAGGCACCTCGGTGCTCTTCATCACCCACGACATGGGCGTGGTCGCCGAAATCGCCGACCGCACGGTCGTGATGTTCCGCGGCGACGCGGTCGAGACCGGCAACACCGAGGACATCTTCCTGCGGGCGAAACACCCCTATACGCGAGCGCTGCTTTCGGCCGTGCCAATGCTCGGCTCGATGAAGGGCGAAAGCCAGCCGATGCGCTTTCCCATCATCGACGCTTCGACCGGGCTGCCAAACGCCGTGGCTGAGGCAACCGACACTGTTCAATCCGGTCGCAAGCCGATCCTCGAGGTCAAGAACCTCGTCAAGCGGTTCGACATCCATGCGGGCATGCTCGGCAAGCTGAAAGGCCGGGTACATGCGATCGAGGACGTATCATTCAGCCTGCAGCCGGGCGAGACGCTGTCGCTCGTCGGCGAATCCGGCTGCGGAAAGTCCACGACCGGCCGGGCCATAATGCGGCTGATCGAACCGGAAAGCGGCTCCGTGACGCTCGATGGCCAGGACGTCCTCAAAATGGACCGCAGGCAGCTGCGCGAAATGCGCCGCACCATGCAGATGATCTTTCAAGATCCCTTCGCCAGCCTCAATCCGCGCATGACGGTTGGCGCTGCGATCGCCGAACCCTATCTCGAACACAAGCTCGGCACCACGCGACAGGCCCGCGAAAAGGTCGCCGACCTCCTGGAACGCGTCGGATTGCAGGCCGACATGGCTGCGCGCTACCCGCACGAATTCTCCGGCGGCCAGCGCCAGCGCGTCTGCATCGCCCGAGCGCTTGCGCTCGACCCGAAGGTGATCGTCGCCGATGAATCGGTCTCGGCACTCGACGTCTCGATCAAGGCGCAGGTCATCAACCTCTTGCTCGACCTGCAGGCGAGCCTCGGCCTTGCCTATCTGTTCATCTCGCACGACATGGCCGTCGTCGAGCGCGTCAGCCACCGCGTCGCCGTCATGCATCTCGGCGAGATCGTCGAGATCGGCTCACGCGCGCAGGTCTTCGAAAACCCGCAGCATCCCTATACGAAGAAGCTGATGGCCGCCGTGCCGATTGCCGACCCGACCCGACGCCATGCGCGTCGCAATGTTGCGAGTGACGAGCTGAAGAGCCCCTTGCGCGCGCCCGACTACGTTCCGGAAGCGCGGCGCTATCAGCAGATTGCCGAAGATCATTTCGTCCAGGTCTAGCTGGGGAACTGACCCGCTCGGCTCCCTGAACGCTGCCGACTGCGGTCAAACCCCGACGAAACACGCCTCGAAGATATGCCGGTGGCACCTCCCGAGTTGCCGTCAGCCCTTTTCGTCCCCCCGCCCACCGCTCTGCGGTGCGCGGCGTGTCGGCGGTGATGGCGAGGTGTCGCGCCGAATATCTTCCGCACATGCCTTCGCCAGTTCCGTGCTGCGCGACAGGAAGTCGGCGATCAGTGCCAACTCATCGCAATCATAGCGCGACCACAGCTCGAACATCCGCTGTTGCATCGGGTCATAGACGGCCTTGATCGGCTCAATGGCGTGCGGCCGGACACGGACATACACGCGGCGCCGATCCCGCGGATCGGCAACGCGCTCAACATAGCCGGCGCGCTCCAGCCGGTCGATCAGCGCGGTCGTGGCGCCCGAAGTGAGCCCGGCAGCTTCGGCCAGTTCGCCTGCCGAGGCCTGCCCGCGCAGATAGATCAGATCGAGGCATTCAAGGTCCGTCGTATGCAGGCCGAAGCGTCCCGCGACGGCCTGGCTGGTCATCACGCTTTGCGCACCCATCTGGCGGATATTGCGCCCGACCTGGGCGACAAGTTCCTGCTTGTCTGCCGCGCTTCGATTGTTGCCTTCGTCGGTCATTGGTAGCTCCGGCTCAAGCGATCGCAACAGCAGTCGCAAAGGCAGCCAACATCGCGGTGGCTGTCAGAAGATCGAGCGGCAGGCGCAACAGGCTTCGGTTGCTCCACCGCCGGGCGGCGGCCGCATCGAACTCCGCGGGATCGGCACGCTCGAAGGCCAGCGCCTTCGGGATGAAGTCGAATGCCGACCAGAGACGCATGACAGCATGGCTGGCGACGGCAACGAGCAGCCAGAAGCGAATGTCGGGCTGATACCAGGTGATGATCAACGCCGCCACCAGCGCCAACTCGAAGGCGACATGCGCCGGTATCCAGAAGCGACGCCGGGAAATGCCCCCGCGCACGGGCTGAATGAGATCCGGACGCCGCGGCCAGGCGGCGTCCACGACGGAAAACTCGTAGAGCCCACCACCGACGCCGATGAGCGCCAGCGAACCGGCAAGACCGACCAAAGCAACCGACAGCGAAACCATTGAGAGCTCTCCCGTCCCAATCAGATGAATTTATTTTTATAGATAAGTATCTTTACCATCAAGATATATCCAAGCGAAGGTCGAGACGTCTCACGATCAGAACGGCAGCCGCGCGTTCTCCTTGACTTCCTTCATCACGAAGAAGGTCCGCGTCTGTCGCACGCCCGGTAGCGCGATCAACTTCACGCCGTGCAGCTTGTTGAAGTCCGCCATGTCACGCACGCGGATCTTCAGGAGATAATCGAAATCGCCGGCGACAAGGTTGCAGTCGAGCACCTCCTTCATCTCCATCACTGCGCCCTCGAAGGCGGCGAAGCTTTCCGGTGTCGAGCGGTCGAGCACCACGCCGACCATCACCAGCGCCCCGAGACCGACGGCACTGGGCGCGATTTCCGCCCGGACACCGGTGATGTAGCCCTCGTCGAACAGCCTCTGCGTGCGCCGATGGCAGGTGGCAGCGCTCACATTCACGCGCTCGGCGAGGTCCGCATTCGACAGCCGGCCCTCGGATTGCAGGGCTCGCAAGATCTTGAGATCGATCCTGTCGAAATCGTCACTGGAAGAATCTTTCATTTATACGTCTCCCATTCGAAGAAATTTGATTCTCTGTCGATCGAACTTCGAAATCCAGGAAATTCTAACCAGATAATAGAGAGCACCTTTCGCGAACATTCTCCTATCGTTCTCCTGTCAATCCAGCACTGAGGCGATGATCAATGTCACTGCTTGAGAAGTTCGAACGTTACCCGCTCACCTTCGGCCCAACCCCGATTGAGCCCCTGCCCCGGCTCACGGCAGCGCTCGGCGGAAAGGTGGAGATTTATGCCAAGCGCGACGACTGCAATTCCGGTCTCGCGATGGGCGGCAACAAGCTCCGGAAGCTCGAATACATCGTACCCGACGCGATCGCGTCCGGCGCCGATACGCTCGTCTCGATCGGCGGCGTGCAGTCGAACCACACGCGCATGGTCGCCGCCACCGCCGCGAAGATCGGCATGAAATGCGTTGTCATCCAGGAAAAGTGGGTGCCGCACTACGATGCCGTCTACGACCGCGTCGGCAACATCCTGATGACGCGGCTGATGGGGGCGGACAGCCGCCTGGTCGACGACGGCTTCGATATCGGCATCCGCAAGAGCTGGGAGGAGGCGATCCAGTCGGTAAAGGATGCCGGCGGCAAGCCCTACCCGATCCCGGCCGGCGCGTCCGTGCACAAATACGGCGCGCTCGGCTATGTCGGCTTCGCCGAGGAGGTGGCAGCGCAGGAGAGGGAACTCGGCTTCGCCTTCGACTACATCATCGTCTGCGTCGTTACCGGCTCGACCCAGGGCGGCATGATCGTGGGTTTCGCCGCCCAGGACCGCGCCGACCGCGTGATCGGCATCGATGCGTCCGGAACGCTCGAGCAGACGCGTGCCCAGGTCCGGAAGATCGTCGATTCCACCGCCGAACTGGTGCGCCTCGGCCGGGGCATCCGCGAGGACGAAATCGTCATCAATCCCGATTATGCCTACCCCGCCTATGGCGTACCATCGGAAGAAACCAACGCGGCGATCCGGCTAGCGGCTCGCACCGAGGCCATGATTACCGACCCGGTTTACGAGGGCAAATCGATGCAGGGGATGATAGACCTCGCCCGCAAGGGCTTCTTCCCGGAGGGGTCCCGCGTGCTCTACGCCCATCTCGGCGGGGCGCCGGCGCTGAACGGCTACAGCTACTACTACAAGGACGGCTGAGCCCCGCTCTCACCGGTTGATCCACCACGCCGACCACCTCCGGCCTGAGGTCGACAGGAGCAGAACATGTCGGCCCTCGCCTCCGCAGTGGATCGCCAGGATCCACAGCGGAGGCCAATTCTTCCAATCTTGCTCTAGATGTTTGCTGTCCTAAGCGGGCGCTCGCCGCCTTCGATCGCTTGGCGCATCTGCCGACGGTCGCGTCTCAGCGTGTCCATGCAGTCATTGCCGAACCACTCCAGCGATGCATCGGCCTGCGGATCGTCGGCTATCTCCTCAAGGAACCGCGTGTAGTCGACGGTCCCTTCGAACAAGGGCGTCATGCCCCGCCGGTTGCCGGCAGCCGCATAGACATTGGCCGGTTCGAAGACCGACAAATCTGCACGGTCGACGATGTTCTTCAGATGGTAGTGGCGGATATGTGGCTTCATGGCCCGGTGCACCGTGACCGGATCGTCCCCGCCCTCCCAGACATGCAGCGTGTCGAAGTTGATCGCGAAATGGGAGTGAGCGACCTCCTCGATCAGTTGCAGGGTCGATGCCGCCGTATCGGCCAGTGTCTTCGGGTGCGTCTCGGCAAGCAGGTAAATGCCGTAGCTCGCGGTGATGTCGCTGATCTCCTTCAGCCGGGCGACGACCTGCCGCCGCTCGTCCGCCCCAACGGCCTGACTGCCGCGGCTTCCGGCAAAGGTGCGGATCTTGCGGGTGCGCCAACGGCGGGCAAGCCGGCAAAGCTCTACCGTCTTGTGCCGCAACGCTTCGGTATCGCCATCGAGCGGCAGGTAGTCGCTGATCATCGGCACGGAGAGGCCATAGCCGTCGAGCCATTCGGCGTTCCGGTCCGCCCGTGGCGCCAGGTTGCGGGCATGCGCCCCCCAGAGCTCGATCCCCTGGAAATCATTGGCCTCGGCCCAGGCGGCGATCTCGTCGAGCGATATAAGATGGTGCCGGAAGGTGATGGTGCAGAGCGAAACTCTCATCGTGCAACTCTCTTCAATGGGGGAACTTCTGCGGGAAGGACGAGATCGCACCAGAGATCGAAAATCTCAGCGAGCTTGGTTTTGAGCTTCATCTCCTGCCGGTCCGCTTCGTCGAGGCGTTCGAAGACGTCTGTCGCCAAGGCGCGATCGCCGGTCTGGGCAAGCTTCATGCAGCTGTAGTGCAGCGTCTTCAACGACTGGACCAGCGCCTCGATTTCCTCGCACCACCCTTCGAATTCTGCTGCCGGCAGCTTCAGTGCCCGCCAATAGAAGGCGAAGCCGTGCTCATAGGCGTATTTCCGGATGGTGATCACCGGCAGCTCACGCACCGCTGCGCTCAGCGTCGAGAGCGTAAGCCCATCCCGCTCTTCAATATGTGCGGTGACGATCGCCCTGATGGCATTGACCAGGGGGTTTCGGCCACGAACGAAGCACGCTTCGAAATAGGCCTTCAGATCTTCGGCATGTGGCGCACGCGCCTCGGCATTGTCGAAGACGTAGCCGCCGCCGACGGTCGGCTGCATGATCGCGTGGATCACCTTTTCCCTGGCGATGTCACCTTCCCAGCGGTAGTCGGGATCGTGCACGAACCAGGTCTCGGGATCGGCGGTCTCCTGCAGCATGAGATAATGCGGAAACGGGTTCTGGTTGAACTTGTTCTCACGCTCCGGCAGGTGGAACATATCGAGCATGACCATGACCGAGCCGGTGTCGCTGCGCTGCTTCAAAAGGCCGAGCAGCACCGCGAGATTGTCGAGCTTGGTGCGATCGGGGTCGTACCATTCGACGACGGAGACCCCGTAGAGCCGCTCGAACCAGCCGCGGAAAAACTCCTGGGTGATGTCAGGCGCATGGTAGAGAAGTTCAAAGCGGTCGCTGACCGCGAACTTCGCATCCCATACGCCGAAATAGAACGGCCGCTGGTCCAGCCCGTTTCGCTTCAAGCCATCCGAGACGCAGCTGACGAAGCAGTGGACCTTGATATCGTAGTAGGCGTCGCCGTGCACGCCCTCGTCGCTCGTGCCACCGGTGAGCGGAAAGTTCGGAACGACAACCGTGAACTTCGGCAGATAGAGGGCGACCAGATCGGCAACCGTCTCGATTTCCTGCTTCGCGATCGCCTCCTCCTGTACGGAAAGCCCATACTCGAGCTCGAGATTGAGGAAGATCTCCAGGATCAAAACGGAATCCAGATAGAGGTCCTCGTTGAGCCGGGCAACCGGGCCGAAGCCATCCATATGCCCATGCGCCATCTTTTCGATGAGAACAGTCTCGATCGCTGCCAGGATTTCGGTCTCGGTCATCATGCGGCTCCAGCCTTCGGCTTGTTGAATTCACCGGCCATGTGACGCGCCGCAACATCGCGGCGGCTGATCTTGCCGTTCGCCTGACGCGGAACGGCATCGACCTGCAGGATCTCCATTGGCAACTGGTGGCCGGCGAGATAGCGGCTGCACCATTCGCGCACCGCCTGCGGCGTGATGGCTTGGTTGGCACTGAAGAGCAGTGCGACGCGCTCACCGGCGAAGCGGTCGCTCTTGCGGAAGGCAACGGCATCGGTGATCGCAGGCATCGCCATGACGGCGTCCTCCACATCCTTCGGATAGACGTTGAGGCCGGAGACGTTGATCATGTCGTCCATGCGCGAAACAAAGACCAGCATGCCGTCGGTGCGGCGGTAACCGAGGTCTCGGGTATGAATTGCGATGCCGTCGCCGTTCCGGATGATGATCTCGGCGGCACTCTCTGCGCTGTTGCCGGTTTCGACGGAATGGTGCGGCAGAACGAAACCCATGTCGCCCGCGGCGGCGACATCCGGATTGATGGCAATGCAGCCGGATTCCGAGCAGCCATATTGCTGGAACATGAACCGGCTTTTTGCGCGGATATCGGCAAACCATGGATCGGGAAGCAACGTGCCCGAGGTCATCGTCGCATAGATGCGCTCGCCCGCGGGCAGCAGCCGCGCCAGCGTGTGCAGGATCGCCGGCGATGAATAGAGCAGCGGCCGCTCGGTTTCGCGCAGCACCTTCAAGAGATACTTCGGGTTCGCGGTGTCGACGATGACCGGCGTCTGGCCGCGCTTCAGCGCCACCAGAATGCCGCAGATCAGGCCATAGGAATGCGTGGTCGGGCAGGCGATGACGGGCGTCATGTCCTCCGGTTCGCGGAAGGTGCGGACGTAGCTTTCGATTTCGGCATCGATCTCCGCCCAGCTGCGCGCGATGCATTTCGGCGCACCGGTTGTCCCCGAACTCATCTGCAGCAGCGTACCCGGCGTCGGCTCCACGGCGGGCACATCGAGAACCTCGGCGGTCACGCTGTTGTAGAACAACCGATCACAGCCGGCACCGACCGCCAGCTTGCGGGCAGCCGGATAGGGCGTGCCCGGATGAATCGGCAAAACGCTCGCGCCCGCCTTGCGGATCGCGAAAAACAGCGACAGCCAATCGGCTGTTTCCTGGAAGCAGACGGCGTAGCGGCCGGTGTCTCGTTGCGTAAGGCCCGTCTCCGTGGCCAGCCGTGCCGATGTTTCGCTGAAATGGCGCTCGTCGTAGAGCCTGTCATCGATGCGGATCATGACTTTCTCCAATGAAAGAATGCAAGGGGCAAAACGCCTTGAACTGGCGGCTTTTCCTTG
>NZ_JAEPRP010000048.1:0-41475 GCF_016652895.1 Ensifer sp. SSB1 | reverse complement strand
ACGGCGACCGAGACTCGTTCCCCTTCACCGTGACGCCCGGCCGACACGGTGCCGACCGGCGTGTCGACGCGACCGCCGCGAACCTGCGCATTGAACACATTGATTTCCGAGAAGAAACCAGCCGCGAAGAGGTTTTTCGGGTGGCGGTAGAGTTCGTCTGCCGTCCCCACTTGGACAAGCCGCCCATCCTGCAGAAGCGCAATTCGGTCGGCCATGCGCATCGCTTCTTCAGCATCGTGGGTAACGACGATCGCCGTTGCCCGGGTCTCCCGGAGGATGGCGAGCGTATCGGCGCGGATCGAATCCTTTAGGCGCGAGTCGAGGCCCGAAAACGGTTCATCCATCAAAAGTACGGCGGGTCGCGGTGCAAGGGCGCGCGCAAGTGCCACACGCTGCTGCTCGCCGCCGGAGAGCACATGCGGGTACAGATCAGCGTAATGGGAGAGGCCCACCCGCTCGAGCGCCGCGTCCGCCTGGTTCAACGCTTCCTTCTTTGGCAGCGCCGTCAGACCGAAGCGGACGTTGTCGCGAATGGACATATGCGGGAACAGCGCGAAATCCTGAAACATCAGGCCGACGCCGCGTTTTTCGGGCGGCAGGAAGACAGACGGGCCAGAGATTTCCTGACCGTTGAGCAGTAGGCGTCCCGCGCTCTGCTTCTCGATCCCTGCGGCGATACGCAGCAGGGTGGTCTTTCCGGACCCGGACGGACCGAGCAGGCAAAGAACCTCGCCGGCTTTCGCCGCCAGGCTGACGCCCTTGATCGTTTCCTTGGCGTGGTAGCTATGATGAATATCTTCGAAGCTCAGGCTCGCCGCGAAGGATACACCCGCTGTCCGTCGCGTTGTCATGACGGGAGCGTCCTGCGGATCTGAAACCATGCTTGCATTCCTTGACACCAGTCGCACCCGCTGAAACTGCCGGCGCCTAGGGAAAGCCGATATCCCCATTCAGGTTTTAATCGGCTTCTTCGCCCTTCGGTGTCAAGAGCCCCAGTTCTTCAAGGTCGAGCTGGGTGATTGGGTCTTCGTTCTCGGCAAGCTCATCTTCGCCCACGGGAACGGGAATATTGAGGTTCGACGGCACGCGGCCGGAAAGCAGCCCTGCCCCCTTCAGCTCCTCGATACCCGGCAGGTCGCGCAGTTCCTCGAGACCGAAGTGATCGAGAAAATCGCGGGTGGTGCCGAAGGTAACGGGACGGCCCGGCGTGCGCCGACGCCCGCGGAAGCGAACCCAGCCGGCCTCCATCAGCACGTCAAGCGTACCCTTCGACGTCTGCACGCCGCGAATATCCTCGATCTCCGCCCTGGTCACCGGCTGATGGTACGCAATGATGGCAAGCACTTCGAGCGCAGCGCGCGAGAGCTTGCGGACTTCTTGCTCATCGGTCTGCACGACGAAAGAGAGATCGGCGGCCGTGCGGAAAGCCCAATGGTCGGCGACCTGAACAAGATTGACTCCCCGCGTCGCGTAGAGCGCCTTCAGGCGCATCATGATCCGGGCGACATCGGCGCCACGCGGCAAGCGGCTTTCGATGTAAGCCTCCGACACTGGCTGCGCCGACGCGAAGACCAGGGCTTCGGCAATCCGCTCGGCCTCCTGCTCCAACCGAGGGTCAAGCGATGACGTCGCGTCGATCTCATCGTCCTCGTCGGGAGCTTCCGGCATGTATTTTTGGGCTTCAGCCACGGGCTGCCTCCATTTCGGCAAGCGTCTCCGCATCGATCGGGTTCGGTCCACGCCGGAGATAGATCGGCGCAAACGCCTCTTCCTGACGGATCTCCAACCGGCCCTCGCGGACCATTTCGAGCGAGGCGGCAAAGGAACTGGCGATCGCGGTTGCCCGTTCCTTCGGCGTCGTCATGTAGCGGATCAGAAAATGGTCGAGCGCGGTCCAATCGTCGAGACCGCCGATCATGCGTGCCAGGATCAGGCGCGCATCGGCAAGAGACCACACGTGGCGCTTCTCGATCGTCACCTGCGTGATTGCCTGACGCTGGCGCAAGCTCGCATAGGCGCTCAACAGATCGTAGAGCGAAGCGTCGAAACCTGACTTCTTTTCGGTGACGATATGCTCCGGCGCACCACGAACGAACACATCCCGGCCGAGCCGGTTCCTGTTGATCAGCCGCGTTGCCGCCTCACGCATCGCCTCCAGGCGCTTCAGCCGGAAGGCCAGAGCCGAGGCCATTTCCTCACCCGTCGGGCCATCGTCCTTGGCCTGTTGCGGGATCAGCAGGCGCGACTTCAGGTAAGCAAGCCAAGCCGCCATGACGAGATAGTCGGCGGCAAGCTCGATGCGGATGCTGCGCGCCCGCTCGACGAAAGCGATGTACTGTTCTGCCAGCGCAAGCACAGAGATGCGCGAAAGATCGACGCGTTGGCTACGGGCGAGATGCAGCAGGAGATCGAGTGGGCCTTCGAACCCGGCAAGATCCACCACCAGCGCTTCTTCATGCAAGCCGCGCTCTTCGCTCTCTTCCTGCCACAGGGGCTCCATCGGCGCCTTCGACGCAGGCTTGCCTTGTCTTTCGCCCGCATTGCTCACTGACAGCCCGATCCTTCCTGCTGGCTACGTCTGTCCTACACCGTCGCGAACAGGCCGTTGAACTCGGTCCGCAAATCGCTTTCGTTCGCATCGTCAGGCGCCCGGAAAGCCGCCTCGGCCACCTTTACGCGCCGCAGGCTTTCGCCAGCGAGAACCGGCACGACGTCAGCGACGGCCTTCATTTCTTCCATTATGCCATGACAATGCAAGACGAGATCAAGCCCTGCGGCAATGATGTTGCGCGCGCGCGTCGACATATCGCCCGCAAGCGCGTTCATCGAGACGTCGTCAGACATCAAGAGGCCATCGAAACCGATGTGACCGCGGATGACCTCGCGGACGACCTTCGCGGAGGTCGTCGCAGGATTATCCGGATCGATGGTCGTGAAGACCATGTGCGCCGACATAGCCATAACCTCGTCCTTCATCGCGACGAAGGGCAGGAAATCACTGGCGGCGAGTTCATCGAAAATGGCGCTGACCACGGGCAGATTGTGATGCGAGTCGACAAAGGTGCGGCCGTGGCCGGGCATGTGCTTCATGACCGGCAGCATGCCGCCAGCCTTCAGTCCCTCGCCCATCGCCCGACCGATCGCCGTCACGCTCTCTGGATCATGGCCGTAGGCACGGTTGCCGATGACATCGTGGCTGCCGGGAACCGGCACGTCCAGCACCGGCAGGCAATCAACGGTGATCCCGAAGCGCATCAGGTCGAACGCATGTAGGCGTCCCATGAGCCAGGCTGCGCGCAGGCCGAGCTCACGGTCCCGGCGGTAGATTTCGCCGATCGCCGCGCCATTCGGGTATTGCTGGACGAGCGGTGGTCGAATGCGCTGCACGCGCCCACCTTCCTGATCGATGAGCACAGGCGCATTCGGATTGCCAATGCTGTCGCGAAGCGCCGCCACCAGATCGGAGATCTGCTGCTCCTCCCCGATGTTGCGCCCGAACAGGATGAAGCCCCATGGCCGCTCGCCGGCAAAGAACTGGCGTTCGTCTTCGTTGAGAGACAGGCCCTTGCAGCCCGAGATAAATGCTTTTGATTCGCTCATTGAAAGAGCATAGAGCGGGTACCGCCCGACGCGAAGCCACAAAGACGAGGGGCTGTCGCTCATGCACAGGGCCATGTGGAGGTCAAAGTCCTGAAAATACGAAGGGCGCGACCCATGAGCCGCGCCCTCCTCAACTCTATCCGTTTGCCCGGCTTACTTGGTGACCAGGCAGCTTCCGCCAGCACCCTTGTACTTGGAGCACAGGGCGTTTGCCTCTTCCTTGGAGCCGGCCGGGATGCGGACGCGATAGTAAGTACCCTTGCCGGCGATCTCCGCCTTGCGGATATCGACCCCGCGGCCACCAATGACGTTGCCGAACTTGCTGGAAAGGCTGTTGTAGGATTTCTGCGCCTCAGCTTCGGACGGCAGGGACGCGACCTGGATGAAGTACCCGCCAGCCGGAACCGATGCCGTTGCAACCTGCTGCGCTGGCTGCGCTTCTGCCGCCGCAGCAACCGCCTGCTCGTCGACCGGACGAACATTGTCGCGATCTGCGGGCGCCGCGGCCGCGTTGGCCTGCTCGGCCGGACGCGTCTGTGGCTTCGGCGCCTTGTCGCCGGTTGCCGTCGTCGTCACGTTGCGGACCGGAACCTGTTCTATGTTGGCATTGCCCGTTGCGGCGAGCGCCACCTGGTCGACACTAGCCGATGCCTGACCGGCCGCGGTCACATCAGCCGACGCGACTTCCTTCGACGGCGCATCCGGCAGTGGCTGCGCCGTGCCCGCGACATCGGTCGCCGGTGCGGCAACAGGCTCTTCACGAGCAACCAGCGTACCATCCGGCTTGACGATCATGGTGCGCACCTTGCGCGGTGCGACGGCCGGTGCCTTGTCTTCTTCCTGAGCGGCAGTCTGGGCGCCACCGTCCGGCAGCAGACGAGCGCCATCCTCGTCGTCAGCCGGCAGGTTTGCCTGCAGGCCATCCGAGTCGTCGCTGCCCTCGAGCGGTAGCGTTTCCGGCGTCAGCGTCTTCTGAACGACGTCCATCGGCTCTTCAGTCGAAGAAACCAATGCATCCTGCTGCGGCGCACCGGCCTGTGCGCCAGCGACGCGATCGTAAACCGCCTTGTCCTGGTTCGGCACGGTCTTGCCGCCCTTTTCTTCCGGCACGACCTTTACCGGTCCCTTGTCGGCGAGAATGATCTTGGGGCCTTCAGCAGTGGTTGCCGCATCGCTGCCGCCCATCCAGGCGTAAACAGCCGCGCCGCCGAGAATGATGACGCCGGCAACACTTGCTGCAAGCAGAATCGTACGCTGCGACCGCCGACCTGAGCCATAGTCGCGATAGTCGCCTGCATCTTCCTCGCGCTGCCCTGCGGAAACCCGCTCGGCATCACGCACCGGGGACTGGCGCTCGGTCATGGAGCGACGGAAATCCTCCTCCATCGCTTTTTCAAAAGCGTCGAAATCGTCGAGACCGCCGGTGCCAAATGAAGGATTTGCGCTTGCCGCCGGAGCCGGACGAGCTGCCTCGACCTTTTCAGCCGCAACCGGGCGGACATCCTTGGCAGCCGGAGCAGGCGTACCGAACAGCTGCGCCATCTCCGCGTCGATATCGAGATCGTAATCTGCCGGATAGACGACCGGCTTTTCCGTTTCGATGACCGGCAATTGCGGCACGTCCATATCGGCGATCGGCGCCACTCCGTTCTCTGCTTCTGCGATCATCGAGGGATCGAAGGGCAGCGTGCTTTCCGGCTGTGCGTCCTGTTGCTCCACCGGGGCCTCAGCCACGAAGGTTTCGACAGAACGTTCCGGTTCGCGCTGCGGAGCGACCGCCTCCATGACGGGCGCCTCAATGACCGGCTGCGCGACCGCTTGCGGCACGACGGCAGGCGCGACGGCAACCGGTTCGGTCGGGCCGAGGTCGGCAAGATCGAGCTTCAGCGCGGCGTCGGAGAGCTCCATTTCGAAGTTCTCGATGTCGAAGCCCGGCTCATTTTCCGGTTCCGCAACGACCTGGGCCGCTTGAACCGGCTGGGCAGCCTCGACCACCGGCGTAGCGGCCGGTGTGACGACTGCTGCGATGACAGGTGCGGCGACCGGAGCGGCCTGCGACACAAGCGGACCGGCAAAGGCGCGCTGTTGGCTGGCGCCCGTAGCCGACGCAACGGGTGTCGCCCGGCTGAAGGTCGGCGTAAAGGGATAGGGGCTTTTCTTCAGCGGCGCCGCAACCGTATTGACCGGGGCGGCGGCGGGAGCAACGACGAGCTGTTCCGTCGCATGAAGCGCCGGATGCGACTGTACGGCAGCGGCAACTACGGCAGCCACCGGCGGAACCGGGAACCGCTCGACATCCGCTAGAAGATCGTCGCCAGCGGCCTCATGTTCAGCACCGCCTTCCGCGACTGTCTCGTTCGCATATGCTGCATCATCCGCACGCTCTTCGGGAGCAACGTCGAAGACCGGCTCGGCATAGTCTGGCGTGGGCTCGACGTAAACCGGGGCCGGTTCGACGTGAACCACCGGAGCCGGTTCGGCGTAGACCGGGGTCGGCTCGACAACAGGAGCAGGCTCGGCCCAAGCCGTAATCGGCTCTTCCACCGGGGCCCGCCAGTCCTCGACGACCTCTTCTCTTACCTCGGATGCCGGCTCGTCTTCGAACGGCAGCAGATCGGCTTCGCCGAGCGACAGTTCGAGCTCGCGTTCCAGATCGAATGCCGGCTCATCGGCGGCGAATTCGGTGCTATCAGTCTCTACAAGCTGAGGAGCGGGCGTGAACGACTGCACCTCAACGACCGGTTCCGACTCGTCTTCGACGACGGCGGCCGGCGCTGCGACCGGCTCAGGCTGACGGAAGATCGGAGCTTCATACTCTTCCGCGAGCTCTGCTACCGGCTCGATCCGAGCCTCTTCGGCCGGCTGCGGCGCAGAAACCGGCTCGACCGCAGGCTGCTCCGCCGCGCGGGGCGCATCGTAGCTATCGAAAGCGCGAAGGAGTTCGTCTTCGAGATCGAAGGCGGGATCCTGACGGACCGCCTCCTGATGTCGTTGCAACTCTTGCAATTGCTGTACGGCCGGCCGGGCATCGTAACCGACGATCCGGGCGAGTTCGGCCAACGGATCATCGTCTGCCAATACATCGAATTCAGCCGGCCCGCTTCGTGCGAATTGTTTGTCTGCCATGCTCTCCACTCACAATTGCCTGTATTTATGTGCCAGTGCATTGTGGGAAAATGGTGACAATACTTATCGCATTTCCTCCGGTGCGGAGGTGCCTGTAATAGACAGGCCGGACTTCAATACCGAAGCGACAGCATGCACCAGCCCGAGTCTGGCAGTACTTAATTCTCTATTTTTATCGTTAACAAAACGTAATTCCGGATTCTCTTTACCTTTGTTCCAATGTCCGTGGAAGGCAGCGGCAAGATCATACAGGTAAAACGCGATGCGATGCGGCTCTTGAGCCAGTGCCGCAGCCTCGATCACACGCGGATATTCTGCGAGCTTGGCGACCAGCTGAAGCTCTGTCGGATCGACGATCTGCCCCTGAATGGCACCGGCGAAATCAAGCGATTCGATGTCCAGGTCGGGGAAAGCTTCTGCCGCCTGACGGAACACCGACCGGCAACGTGCATGGGCATATTGCACGTAAAAGACCGGATTATCCTTGGACTGTTCTGTAACCTTGGCAAAGTCGAAGTCGAGCGGTTCGGAATTCTTCCGATAGATCATCATGAAACGAACCGGATCGCGGCCGACTTCGTCGACGACGTCGCGCAGCGTCACGAAATCGCCGGAGCGTTTCGACATCTTGACCGGTTCGCCGTCACGGAAGAGCTTGACCAACTGGCACAACAGAACTGTAAGCTTCGACGAACCGCCGGATACGGCGCGCGCCAGAGCCTCGAGCCGCTTGACGTAACCGCCATGGTCGGCACCCAGCACATATATCATCTCGTCGAAGCCGCGGTCGAACTTGTCCTTGAAGTAGGCAACGTCGGCGGCGAAATAGGTGTAGCTTCCGTCCGACTTGATCAGCGGACGGTCGATATCGTCACCGACCTCCGTCGAGCGGAACAGCGTCTGCTCGCGATCTTCCCAATCCTCCGGAAGCTGCCCCTTCGGCGGCGGCAACGTGCCCTTGTAGACGTGCCCCTTGAAGGTCAGGTCGTTGATGGCGGTACGAATCGCCGCTGCACCGTTGGCGTGAAGCGTGCGTTCGGAGAAGAAGACATCATGGTTGACGTTCAACGCCGCGAGATCTTCGCGGATCATCACCATCATCGCATCGATCGTCCGATCCTTGACGAGCGGCATCCACTTGTCTTCAGGCATCAGGCGCAGGCTCGTGCCGAATTCGTCAGCAAGCGCCTCGCCAACCGGAACGAGGTAATCACCCGGATAGAGACCCGCCGGGATTTCGCCGATCTCTTCACCCAGCGCCTGGCGATAGCGCAGGAAGGCGGAGCGCGCGAGAACGTCGATCTGCGACCCTGCATCGTTGATGTAGTATTCCTTGGTCACCTGATAACCGGCAAAAGCCAGCAGGTTGGCAAGCGCGTCGCCGACAACGGCGCCGCGGCAATGACCGACGTGCATCGGTCCGGTCGGGTTGGCCGAGACATACTCGACGTTGACCTTGCGGCCAGAACCGACGGTGCTGCGGCCATAGTCGAGGCCGGAGCGCACCATGTTCGACAGCAGCTTTTGCCAATAGGATACCGAAAGCCGGACGTTGATGAAGCCCGGGCCGGCAACAGTCACTTCGGTGACTTCCGGATCCTGCTTCAGTTTTTCAACGATAAGTTCGGCAAGCGCCCGCGGGTTCATGCCAAGCGGCTTCGCCAGCACCATGGCGGCGTTGGTCGCGACATCGCCGTGGCTCGGATCGCGCGGCGGTTCGACATTGACACGGCCGAAGTCAAGTTCGGATCGCTTTTCTCGAACGCTATCAAGCGTTTCGAGAATGTCCTTAATTCTTGATTCGAAGTCCGTGAAGAGATTCATCTGATCCGTCCGCTTTTCCCGACCAACATGTGGTCGGCGCAAAACTCAAAAAGGAGGCCCGGTTCGATTGAACCGCAAGCCTCCGGGCGGGGCGTCCCTACCGCAAATCCGGCGTATGGTCAAACAAGCGCTTGTGCACGCTGATCGCGAAGGTATCGGTCATGCCGGCGAGGTAATCGCCGACGTGACGGGCCCGTGCCGGTTCGGCCATGCCGGCAATCTGGTCGATCCAATAGTGCTCCCGCATCAACTGCGGGTCATCCATGAAGGCGTGATAGAGATCGCAGACGATCGATGCTGCCCCCTCCCGCACCCGCATCACTTCAGGATGACGGTAGATGCGAGTCATCAGCAGACGCTTGATCTGCTTGTCGGTCTCGCTCATTTCCTCGGAGAACGTCGCCATGACCGTACCCGCCTGGCGTACGTCGGCCGCGCTCTCAGGGCGAATGTCCGCGATACATTGCTGGGCGACGCCGATGACGTCCTCGACCATCGCCGTGATCTGACGGCGCATGATTTCGTGCGTGAAGCGGCTGCTTTCAAGACCGGGATAGCGGTCGTGAACTTCGCGCATCAGACGGGCAAGGAACGGCACGTCCTCCAGCATCTCGAATGTCAGATAGCCAGCCCGCAGACCATCGTCGATATCGTGTGTGTTGTAGGCGATGTCGTCCGCGATGGCGGCGACCTGCGCTTCCATGCTCGCGAAAGTCGCCAGTTCCAGATCATGAACGGCACAATAGTCCAGGATTGGCTGCGGCACCGGTCCACGCGTGCCCTTTCCATCAGGCGTCAGCAGCGGCCCATTGTGCTTGACCAACCCCTCCAGGCTCTCCCAGGTCAGGTTGAGCCCGTCGAACTCGGCGTAGCGCCGCTCGAGCTTGGTGACGATGCGCAGCGACTGGGCATTATGATCGAAGCCCCCATACGGCTTCAACATTTCGTGCAGGGCGTCCTCGCCCGTGTGCCCGAATGGCGTGTGGCCGAAATCGTGAACCAGCGCGACCCCTTCTGCGAGATCCTCGTCGAGCTTGAGGGCGCGCGCCAGCGCGCGGGCGATCTGCGCCACCTCGATCGTGTGCGTCAGCCGCGTCCGGTAGTGATCGCCGTCGGCGGCGATGAAGACCTGCGTCTTGTGTTTCAGCCGGCGAAAGGCAGTCGTGTGGACGATACGGTCGCGGTCGCGCTGGAAATCCGAACGTGTTGCGCTCGAAGCTTCCAGATAGAGCCTGCCACGCGTGGCCCAGGGATTCGACGCGAACGGAGCGTGTTCACCAGCACCGAAGCCCAGCGCATTTTTGTCGAATGTCATTTTCCACCCAAATCGTCATCCCATTGACGGGACATTGAAGCCTTCATACCTATAGTGAAAGCCACGGAAACGCATCGCGCAAGCATCGACCGATTCCGCAAGCGAAAGCAACGGCTTGGCCAGGGAGGCTAAAACGGCCTTCGACGTTGGCCGAGACGATGCTGCAACAACAACCAAATCTCTCCGGTTCTTGACCCCGGCAGGAGGCAGATATGACGCAAGAAACCGTGACCCTTTCGGACGCCGCTGCAAAGCGGATCGCCACGATCCTTCGTTCGGACAGTCACAACAATGCGATGCGGGTGTCCGTCGAAGGCGGCGGCTGCTCGGGATTCTCCTATAAGTTCGACTTGGTCGACAGTGCCAATGACGACGATCTGGTACTGGAGAAGAACGAGGCCAAGGTTTTGATCGACAGCCTGTCGCTCGTCTACATGGGTGGCTCGGAGATCGACTTCGTCGACAACCTGCTCGGCCAGTCGTTTCAGATCAAGAATCCGAATGCGGTCGCAAGCTGCGGATGTGGAACGAGTTTTTCCATCTGACACGGCCAGAAGGCCCGACCCAGGTCGCCGTCAAAGATACGGCGACCCCAGCCAGAGCACACGGTTCGCCAGCCGGTCGAAGAGCGGCTTGGCACGCAGGGCCTCGAGCGTGACCGGTTCGGCCGAGGCCAGGACATCCGATATCATGCCGCTGATCGTATGGGCGAAACCATCGTCCAGCACTTCGAGGTCGAACTCGAAATTGAGCCGCAAGGAGCGCGGATCGAGGTTGGTCGATCCGACATAGGCCCAGCGCTCGTCCACGACCAGAAGCTTCGAGTGGTTGAACGCACCCTCCGCACGCCAGACCCGACAATGCCCCTTCAACACCTGATCGAACTGCGCGGTCATTGCGCGATCGACCAGAAGCAGGTTGTTGACCGCGGGCACGATGATGTCGACCTCGACGCCCCGGCGCGCTGCCGTCACCAACGCGCTGATCAACTCACGGTCCGGAAGGAAATAGGGCGACATCACGCGGATGTTCTTGCGCGCCACCGAAAACGCGCCCATCAGCATCTTGTGATTGGTTTCGTTCGTCGCGTCCGGCCCTGAGGGTATTGCGCGCATCAGCACGGACGGCATTTCTGCCGGCAGCGTCATTTCTTCGAGCGCCCAGGCGGCGCCCACCAGCATCTCACCGCTGGAAAACTGCCAGTCTTCGGCCGCGACCTGAAAGATGTCGGCGACAACCGGCCCTGTTACCCGAAAGTGGGTGTCGAGGGACGGCTCCTCGCCGGGGATTTCACTCGTAAAGCCGGCGCGGATATTCATGCCGCCTGCGAAGGCGACGCTGCCATCGACCACGAGGATCTTCCGGTGCGTGCGGAGATTGGCATAGGGCAACCTCAACCCCATGATGATATTGCCGTTGAAGACCGCCGTCGGAATGCCGGCCGTTTTCAGGTGACCGACAATGCTGGGGACGGAATAGCGTGCCCCGACTGCGTCAATCAGCACGCGCACTTCGACGCCCCGTGCGACCGCGGCAATCAGGGCATCCGCGAAACGCAGGCCGATCACGTCGCGATCGAAGATATAGCTCTCGATCAGGATGCTGCGCTGCGCTGCGGCGATGGCGGCCAGCATGGCCGCATAGGCAGCGTCCCCGCCTGCCAGTACATCGATGCTGTTGCCAGAGCACATGCGATGCCTGGAAACGCGGTCCCCGAGTATCTTCATCGCGGCGAAACGATTGCCGAAACGTCCGCTGATGTCCGTTTCGGAGATATCGAATCGGCCGAACTGATCGGGGCCGTGCCCGCGCAGCAGCGCGCGCTGCGAGCCGATTGAGGAGCGGCGGATACGGTTGATGCCGGCAACGGCATACAGCAGCGCCCCGACGATCGGCGAGAGCAGAACAACACCGACCCAGCCGGCGGCAGCGCGTACGTCGTCTTTGGTCATGGCTGCGTGAATGGCGGCCGGGATACCGAGCACGAAGGACAGCAGCGCCAGGATATGCGGCCAGTAGTTCTGCAAGAGATCGATCATGCGCCGGACTATAGCCGGCCATGGACCGGAATCAATTCGAGCGTCCGCACCTATACCGTATAAACCGCGCGCGGCGCCGCACGCCGTCGTTGCAGTTCAGCCATAAGGCCGATTGCCCGCAGGTATCAGATTTGTCAAAAGAATCTGGAGCAGCTAGAAGAGTCCGGCCGCAAGGACTCACCTGTATGGAAGGGCGTTTCGAGCCATGAAGATTGCCACCTGGAACATCAATGGCGTCAAGGCGCGAATCGACAGCCTCCTGGCATGGCTCAGGGAAGCCAATCCGGACATCGTCTGCCTCCAGGAGATCAAGTCCGTCGACGACGGATTTCCGCGTCTCGAGATCGAGGCGCTCGGCTATCATGTCGAGACCCACGGCCAGAAGGGCTTCAACGGCGTCGCCCTCCTCTCCAAGCTGCGCCCGGACGAAGTCAACCGTGGCCTGCCCGGAGACGATTCGGACGAACAGTCGCGCTTCATCGAAGGCGTGTTCTCTGTTGCCGGTGGCGTAATCCGCGTCTGCTCGCTCTACTTGCCGAACGGCAATCCCGTCGATAGCGAGAAGTACCCCTACAAGCTCGCCTGGATGCGCCGGCTTACCGCCTACGCCGAGCAGCGCCTTCTGCTCGAAGAGCCCTTCATCCTGGCCGGCGACTACAACGTCATCCCGGAGGAGCACGACTGCTGGGACATCAAGGTCTGGCAGAACGACGCTCTCTTCCTGCCGGAGACCCGCGCCGCATTTCGGCGCCTGCGCAATCTCGGCTTCATCGATGCTGTCCGGGCGACCTCGGACGCGGTCCCGCTCTATACGTTCTGGGATTATCAGGCCGGCTGCTGGCCCAAGAATTTCGGCATTCGCATCGATCATCTGATGCTTTCGCCGGAAGCGGCCGATCGTCTGGTTTCGACGTCGATCGACAAGCATGTCCGCGCCTGGGAAAAGCCCTCGGACCACGTTCCTGTTATCGGTGAATTTGCCTTCGCCGCGGCCTGAGGCGCGGAACTGCAGCTTGTCGCTTGTCCTGGCCGCGTTGGCTTAAGGCTTATCGCGCGCAGGTCTCAGTCGTCATCGCCTTGCATGTGCAGATTTTGCGACAGAGCGATTGCCGTGCGCCGGTCGTCCTCGCTCGCCAGCGAGAATGCCTGCTCCTGCATCGACTGCATCCAGGGCCGATCCTTCGGCGAACACTGGTCGAGAGCGGCCGTCATAAAGGCGAGACCGCGAATGGTCTGGCCTTCCTGGAAAATTACGTTGCCGAAGACACCCATGGCGCCGGCATGTCCGCTTTTGCGGGCTCGGTTCAACCACTTCTTTGCCTGCTGAACGTTGACACTGCCGCCCTCGCCCGAGAGCAGCATGCGCGCGAGCTGGAACTGCGCCTCAGCAACGCCAAAGGTCGACGCCGCCTGGAAATAGAGTTGCCGCGCCTGGGCCATATCCGACTTGATCGGGCTGTCGGGAATGCCTCGCCGGTAGTAGCCGGCAAGAGAAATCAACGCGTTGACGAAATAGCCGGTATCTTCGGAGCCCGGCTCCACACCCTGCTGGGCGATCTCGCTGTAGATCTTGAAGGCTTCGAGGTCGTTTTCGGCGACTCCGTCGCCATAGGCATACATATTGGCCAGAGCCCAGCGGGAGCCGGTATGCCCCTTCTCCGCTGCGTATTTGTAGGCTTCAATGGCCTCGTCCTTGCGGCCGTTCTTGTAGGCCGAGAAGCCGAATTTGAAGAGCGCAAAAGGACCGGATTCTTTCGAGACGCCCGCCCCCGGATCAAAGGCATGGGCCGGCATGGCGATGGTCCCGCAGACCGCCAGCGACACGCCGAGTATCGCAACCTTCAGTGACTTTAGTTCACCCGCAAGCATCACAGTCTAATTCTTCCGTTCCAGCCGGCCACGCCGAACTCATCACCGCTGCAAACACAACCGCCCGGACGACCCGCCGTCGTCCAAAACTTCACCAATTCCGCCGACGACATCGACGCACCCATTCCAAAACGAAACTTCGACAACTGCGCCGAAAAGACCATTTCATTCGACCACTTGCACAAGGGTGCCGGAGGCCACATCTGACACGGACATCGACAGTCCAAGTTTCACTTCACACCAAACACCGCAGGTTTCGTTTTCACGGTTGCAGGTCTGTCCCTACTATCGCTGCTCCCTGTTTGTGGCGGGAAATGGACATAGCCGGGACGAGTCCGATGCTAGCAAACTCTAGCATTAAATGTGTTGCTGAATCGTCACATTGGCGAACGGTGCAGGCGCTTGGTTAAATGGCTCCACACCAAAAGAAAGGCCCGGCTGAAACCGGGCCCCTTTACAGTCGGATCAACGAAGGATCAGAACTTAACCTTGAGCGAAGTCGAGATCGCTCCGACAAAATCGTCACCGAAATCGTAGGAGACGTCGTCGCCAATGACGTCACCTTGAAAATTAACTGCGCCCGAACTGCCGCCTGTCAGAATGCCAACGGCGCCAGCAAGACGGAACTCGACATGCTCGGTCGGTGTGTAGGATACGCCGGTGCCCAGCATCCATGTGTCGGTTTGCGTTCCGTAACCGTGACTAGTACCGCGATCCCAGGTCAGGCTGACGGCACCGCTCCATTGATCATTGAATTTGTGACCGATACCGCCGCTGATGGTCCAGCCATCGCGATAGAGCAGATCAAGACTTGTGCACGGTGTGGTGCGCGATACAGTTGCCGGGCAGAACTTCAAAACCTGAAGCTGGCTCCAGTCCGTCCACTTGATCGAGCCGAATGCCGCCCAGTCCGGAGCGATGCCGCTCTGGAGCTTGAGTTCCAGCGAATCCGGCATCGAGGCCGAACCATTTACATCGTACTTCGTGCCGGTCACAACGCCTACGCCTGGAACGACGAAGCCCAACTGACGGAGGTCGATAAAACCGGAAAGGTTGTCGAGGTCTACGGAGCTGTTGTAAACGAGGCTGGCCCGAACGGCATACTCAGGAATTTCGTAGGCAGCACCCGCGCGCCAACCCCAGCCATTTCCTTCGAGCTCAAGCCTGCCGATACCTGAAAATACGCCCGCAAACGGGGTACCCGTATAATCTTGTACCAGCCGCTCCTTGAAACCGCTGACCTCCTGGTAGAAAACACCACCGATAATGCGGAACTGGCCCGGACCCATGTCCCATTTGTAGGAGCAAGTAGCAGCGTAGTTGTCGCTATCCACCTTCGTTTCGATGTTGTTGTTAGCGCCGGCCCAGTTCTGGCCGGGATTAGTATGCGCGCCCCACGGCTGAGAATAGTCCGCCATACAGTCAAAGGCGTCGCCGAGCGATGCCTTGATACCGACGCGAGGCACCCAATAGCCCTCCGTGTCGTCGGCCGAGTTCGGACGGTAATTCAAGTTGCCGCCGCCAAACGTTCCGCCAATGATGTCGGTGTTTGCGGTGTCTGTATCGCGGACGTTCTTCAACTCTCGCTGCGGATTGACATAGGTTGCCGAAGCTTCACCAGCATAGTCCGACGGGTCGAACAGCAGGTCGATGTTGTAACCACCGCGCTCAAGACCGCCGGCGTGGGCCGCTGACGCAAGCAGCAAACCAGCCGCCACGGTCAGGACACCACGCTTAAAATTCATGTGAGCCATTAAGCTCCTCCCCTGCACTGCAATCTGCGGCATTCCACCTCATGCCGCGTGTGGCGAAAGTATTCTCACGAACATGTGAAATCGCAAATGCCAGGGGCAGAGGTGGTGCGGCACTATGCGTCACTTAATTTACGTAAGATTCTCATGATTTAGACACATTCGCACATTTCCGAAATGATATTTCGGCAAATAGGTAAATAAGCCAATAAAATAGGATAAACTTCCAACACTCGCGAAAGCTGTGTCGCGGAGACAACAATATTGGTTTTTGCTGGAGATCAACAAAAATGGCCGTTGAAACTCCGCTTGCGCATGCCAAGCGATTTCATGAGTGGCCAACAGTATCCAGCGCAGCGATTCGATCACCAGGTTCGCGCACGCAAGTATATCCAATAATTCTAAAATATAAAATCCGCGACATTGCTGTCGCGGATTTTTGATTTCCTTGGCCGTTCAAGCCCTGCGCGGTTGCACCCTTAGCGTGCTTCCTAGCCCGCTTCCGCCACGCGGGTAAGAGCAACGCCGAGCGATTCTTTCTGAAGATCGAGTTCCACCAGGCGCTCGCGCTCGGCTTCCACCAGCTCCGGCTTGGCGTTCGCGACAAACTTTTCATTGGCCAGCTTGCCAAGAATACGCTCGCGCTCCGCATCCACCTTGGCGATCGCCTTCTCCAGGCGCGACTTCTCGGCGGAGAGGTCGATCAGGTTGCCAAGCGGCAGGCAGGCGGTCGCCTCGCCCACGACGATCTGGGCGCTGCCGCGCGGAGCGACAGTCGAATAGTCGATGTGTTCGACACGGGCCAGGCGCGCGATTGCCGGAGCATGCTGCTGCAGGCGTTCGCGTGTCAGGTTGTTCGCCCCGACGACGATCAGCGGCGCGGTCGCGGCCGGCGGAACGTTCATCTCGGAACGAACGGAGCGGATGCCCGACACGAGATCGATCAGCCAGTTGATCTCGTCTGCCGCCGCGTCATCGGCATAGGAAGCCGCCGGCCATTCGGCGTGGCATAACAGCGTGTCACGCTCGCGGCCCTCGCCGGCTGTCTGCGCCCAGAGCTCTTCGGTCATGAACGGCATGAACGGATGCAACAGCTTGTAGATCTCATCGAGAACATAGGCGACACAGGCCTGCGACTCGCGCTTGGCCGCCTCGTCCTCGCCGCTAAAGACCGGCTTCAGCAGCTCAAGGTACCAGTCGCAGAACTGATTCCAGACGAAGCGGTAGAGGCTGCCGGCCGCCTCGTTGAAACGGTAGGCCTCGATCGCCTCGGTGACGTCACGGATGGTGCGCGAGAGTTCCGTCAGGATCCAGCGATTGATGGTGAGCGAAGCGGCCTCCGGGATGAAGCCTTCGCTGTCGACCACGCCGTTCATCTGGGCAAAACGCGTCGCGTTCCAGAGCTTCGTGCCGAAGTTGCGGTAGCCGGCGATACGAGCGGGGTCGAGCTTCACGTCGCGGCCCTGGGCAGCCATGATCGCCAGCGTGAAGCGCAGCGCGTCAGCTCCATACTCGTCGATGAGTTCGAGCGGGTCGATGACGTTGCCCTTCGACTTCGACATCTTCTGGCCGTTCTTGTCGCGAACGAGCGCGTGGACGTAGACCGTATGGAACGGCTCGACCGGGGTGCCGTCGGCATCCTTCATGAAGTGCAGGCCCATCATCATCATGCGGGCGACCCAAAAGAAGATGATGTCGAAGCCGGTCACCAGAACGTCGGTCTGATAGTACTTCTCCAGCTCCGGCGTCTCGTTCGGCCAGCCGAGCGTGGAGAACGGCCAGAGTGCCGACGAGAACCAGGTGTCGAGCACGTCTTCGTCGCGCGTCAGGATTTCGCCCGGCTTGAAGTTCTCAAGCAGGTCCTCGACATAGGCCTTCATCGGGCCTTCATGGGCGATATAGTGTTGGATCGCCGCGTGCAGCGCCTCTTCCTCGGTCTTCTCGACGAAGACCTGACCGTCCGGGCCGTACCAGGCCGGGATCTGGTGCCCCCACCAGAGCTGACGCGAGACGCACCAGGGCTGGATGTTTTCCATCCATTCGAAGTAGGTCTTCTCCCAGTTCTTCGGAACGAAGTTCGTGCGGCCTTCCTTGACCGCGGCAATCGCGGGCTTCGCGAGCGTCTTGGCGTCGACGTACCATTGTTCCGTCAGGCGCGGCTCGATCGGCACGCCGCCACGGTCCCCATGCGGGACCATGTGCCTGTGCGGCTCGATCTTGTCCAGCAGGCCAGCCTCTTCGAAGATCCTGACAATGATCTTGCGCGCCTCGAACCGGTCCTTGCCGTCGAGCTCGTCCCACGCACCATGGAGAGCAGCGGGGTCGGAAAGCCCTTCAAGGAATTCCTCGTTGTCCTTGATGGTGACGCGTCCGTCGATCGTCATGATGTTGATCGCGCGCAGGCCTGCACGCTTGCCAACCTCGAAGTCGTTGAAGTCGTGTGCAGGCGTGATCTTGACCGCACCGGTGCCGGCCGTCGGATCCGCATAGCTGTCGGCGACAACGGGTATGCGCCGGCCAACGATCGGCAGGATGATATGCTTGCCGACGAGCGGCTTGTAGCGCTCGTCGTCCGGGTTGACGGCAATACCACTGTCTCCGAGCATCGTTTCCGGACGGGTGGTCGCGACGACCAGATAGTCGCGCTTCTCCCATTCGGTCGCCTTGCCTTCCTCATCGAAGGCGACCGGATGTTCATAGGTAACACCCGGCTCGAGCGGATAGCGCAGATACCAGAGATTGCCGTTGATCTCGTGCTGCTCGACCTCGAGGTCGGAGATCGCCGTCAAGAGCTTCGGGTCCCAGTTGACCAGGCGCTTGTCCTTGTAGATCAGCCCTTCCTTGTAGAGCGAGACAAAGACCTCCAGGACGGCTTCCGAAAGGCCGTCGTCCATGGTGAAGCGCTCACGCGACCAGTCGCAGGATGCGCCAAGCCGCTTCAACTGGTTGAAGATCAGACCGCCGGATTCGGCCTTCCACTCCCAGACCTTCTCAATGAAGGCCTCGCGACCCATCTGCCGACGGTGCTGCTGGGTTTCCATCAGCCTGCGCTCGACGACCATCTGGGTCGCGATACCGGCATGGTCCATGCCCGGCTGCCACAGCACGTCCTTGCCGCGCATGCGTTCGAAGCGAACCATGACGTCCTGAAGCGTGTTGTTGAGCGCGTGGCCCATGTGCAGCGAACCGGTCACGTTCGGCGGCGGGATCACGATGCAGAAGCTATCGGCGCCGGGCTTGGCACCCGCGCCTGCACGAAACGCGTTTTCTTCGTCCCACTTCTTGGCGATACGTGGGTCGACGGATGCGGAATCGTAGGTCTTATCAAGCATTTTGGAGCCAATTTTGGAGAGTGATGTCTGTGTCTTGTAAACCGGAACGGCCGGTGCAAGTCAACACGAACGCAAAAAGCCGCGACGTTCGCCGCGGCCTCCTGCATCAAAAGACCAGAATTTCAGCGACGCGGCCCGCGGGCAACGCGCTCGATTTCCTCGCGAACCAGCCGTTCGACGAGTGTCGGCAGATTGTCGTCCAGCCATTCCTGCAACATCGGCCGCAACATTTCCTGAGCAATTTCGTCAAACGAACGCCTCGCACCCTGATCGACCGCGACAGCGAGATTGTCGAAGGACTGCGCGACCTTCCGGCCGACTTCCGGAGAAACGATGGCGGCGATCGCCTTCTCGGGCACCACCGTTTCGATCACCGGTACCGCGGCCGGCGCGGGCGATTCGACGCTGTCGCGGATCTCCACCGGCTCGGGGGCAGCGGCGGCTTCCACCGCCTCGTGTACTTCGGCGGCCAGGACGGGCTGCGCGGCCGGAGCCTTGGGCGCAGAGACGGCGGCCATGCGCGATGTGACAACCGGACTGTCCTGAATCGCAGGCGCCGGTGTAACCGGCTGGCCCTCACGCGGGGCAAAGCCCGTGGAGTGCCGCTCCGAAGCCGCGCGAACGCGTGCTGCGACATCGGCAAGCGAAAGCGGCGGCTGCGCCGCCACCGTGCTCGTCTCGGATGAAACGATGGAAAGTTCTACGGCCGGCGCCGCCGGAGTAGGCCTCGATGTTTCGATCGGCTCTTCGCGCTGGGCGAAGGCGAGTGTCTCGATCTCGCTGTCGATCGTCAGCTCGATCTCGTCTCCCGATTCGTCCTCGAAATGCTCCTGCGGCGATAGCCCGGCCTGGCCAGGCTCATTGCTCTCGATGATCTTGCGAATGGATGCCAGGATCTCATCCATCGAAGGTTCACGCGCGACATTGAGCTGTGCCATTTCTATCCCCGTTTGACGCGGCCGGCATGTGTTTCAAAACAGGACATGCGCCGATTTCCGAGAAACCTTATGTGAGTTCGCGGACGAAACATACGCCACGAATCAGCCACTCAGATTCTTGCACAGATTTGTTTTCAGGGCCAAAAATAGAAAAGCCCCGGGGAGACCGGGGCGTTTTCTTTAGCGACCGTCGACGGTTCGAAGGCCGAACCATTTGTCCTTGACCGCATCGTAGTGTTCCTCGGCGCGGTATTCCGCAACCTGCAAGCCCTGGCTCTTCACCGTAAGGTTCGCGGCGGCCGCAAGCAGCGTGTAGCTGGCGACGACGGCGTCGCGCTGAGCAAGAGCGAGCAGTTCCTGCGCCTGAAGCACGTCCTGCTGCGAATCGAGAACGTCGAGGGTCGTGCGCTGGCCAACCTTGCGCTCTTCGATAACGCCATCCAAGGCCAGCTTGGCGGCGGAGATCTGTGCCTTGTTCGCCGAAATGCGCGCAATCGCGGCTTCGAGCTGCGCATAGGCCGAAACGATGGTCTGCTGGACGGCTGCGCGTGCCGAGTCGACCAGGATGCGCTGCTGTCCCAGACGTTCCTTCGCCTGGCGGATCTGGCCGTACTCGGCGCCGCCCTGATAGATCGGAACTTCCAGGCGCGCCGTTATGCTCGAGGTGTTGTTGTCGAGGCCGTTGGTGCTGGCGTTACCGGTTGTGCGGCTGACCTCGCCCTGAAGCCTTACGCCAGGCAGCATGGTGCCTTCCGCGGACTTCACCTGGAAACCTGCCGAATCGACCGAGTACTGCGCCGCCAGAATTGTCGGATGCTCACGCAGGCCCGTTGCGACAGCCTGATCGAGTGTGCGCGGCAGACCCTTCGAGGCCGGAGAGGCCTGCTTGATGCCCTTGGGGGCGTCGCCGACGATCTGCACATAGGTCGCTTCGCTCTGCTTCAGCTGGGCGACAGCGACGATGAGCTGCGACTGTGCGTTGGCGAGCGATGCTTCGGCCAGGCTCACGTCCGTGCGCGTACCTTCACCCACGTCCAGGCGCGCCTTGGCGGCGTTCACTTGCTCCTGCAGGAAGGTGATGTTCTGCTTACGGATGGCCACCAGCTGCTGGTCGCGGGCGATGTTGGAATAGATGGTCGCGGCCGATAGCAGGATCTGCATTTCGTTGGCGCGCAGCGATTCGCGAGTCGCGAAGACGTTCGATTCGGCCGCGCGAACATTGTTCAGCGTCTGAAAGCCGTCGAAGACCATCTGCGTTACGGAGACACCGACCTGCCCCTGATGAAAGTCCTGTGACCTGGTCTTCTCTCGTTCGACAGACGTAAGCGTTCCCGATGCGAAAGCAGCGACTTGGGGGCGAAAGCCAGACTTGGCGATCGGCACGCTCTCGTCGGTTGCGCGCAGGCCCGCACGTGCAGCGTTCAGATCCGGGTTGTTTGCGTAGGCTTTGGCCATTGCACCGAAGATCGTCTCGGCCAGTACTGCGTGCGGGGCAACCAGTACACTCGTCGAAACGGCGGCCCACAGGGCAGCTTTGCGGACAATCGACACCATTACTTCTCTCTCCGATCGGGGCGGCAGAGCCTGCCCTCTATTTCCCGCAGCGCTGTCCTCGTTACAAAACGGCGCTGCCTAGACACGGCGATGAAGCGCTCACACCGCCCACAGGTGAGCAAATCACTACCACAGCACTCTTTGAAACCCGGATTCCAGATTCCGACAACTGCGCAACCCCACTCTGCGCAGGCATTTCAAAAAGAAACAAGTACCCCGTTGCGAATTGGCAACATTGTTATTTTAGCAGTGCATTTAAATGTTGATATCCCTCAATAAGCGGGACCTCAAAAAACAAATTCCTGCTCGCGGCGGAAACCGGGAAGCGGTTTCACCGCGGTGTTGAAGTCGGCACGCTCGGAGGTTTTTCCGTGCTCGTGCACATAGAGTTTAGCGCGAGAAGCGTTGCCAAATCCTTCGACCACGACGAGACGGCCTCCGTCGCGCAATTGCTGGAAAAGACCCGCAGGCAAGACCTCCACTGCACCATGAATGAAGATGACGTCGTAAGGCGCTTCGGCGGCGTAACCCTTCTCGAGTTCGCCGGTGACAACCGCGATATTGTCATAGCCGAGACGCGCCAGCGTTTCGGTCGCGGTGGCGGCAAGACCCTCGTCGCTGTCGAGCGCGACGACCGAGCCGGCGACCAGCGACAGGATCGCCGAGGCGTAACCGGTGCCGCAGCCGATCTCGAGCACGACGTCGGACTTGGCGATCTCGGCCAGCTGCAGCAGCTTGGCGAGCGGCGACGGTTCCATCAGGAAGCGCGGCGATCCGCCGTTCGCGCCGTCAAGCGCGATGTCGGTGTCGATATAGGCGAGATCCTTCATCTTCGCGGGCACGAATTCCTCGCGCGGCACGGTGAGGAAGGCGGACAAGACCGAGTGGGACGTCACATCCGTCGTCCGGATCTGGTTGTCCACCATCTTGGTGCGCGCTGCTTCGAAATTCATGCTAGTGCCCTCGTATCCGGATAGGCGCGGCGCCGCTTTTCGGAGAAGCCCGCGCGATCGTCTTGTGGCTCTCAACGGAAAGCCTTTGACGTAAGCTCTTAAATCGCCGCCCCGCGGGATTCAAGCGACAGCGGCAAATTGCGCCGGAAAAACGGGGAAGAAGAGCCTTGATCGATCAGGGCGGCCGCGCGGGGTCCCGGCGCGACGCATTGTGGAGACATGGACCGCGGGCGACGTCAGCGCGCGGGCGCGCCTTCCAGGCCCACGAGGGCGATCTTGGTGTAGCCGGCATTCTGGATGAGGTTCATGACCGTCATCAGCTCGCCGTAGTCCACGGCCTTGTCGGCCCGAAGCAGAACGCGCGTCTCGGTGGCGCCCTCGGTCAAGCGCTTCAGTTCGTCAGCGAAGGCCTCCCGGGCCGTTTCTTCATTGCCGATCGCCAGTGCGAGGTCGGCCTTCAAGGTCACGAAGACCGGCTTGTCGTCGCGCGGTGCAGGTTTTGCCGCCGATTGCGGCAGGTCCACTTTCATATCCACCGTGGCGAGCGGCGCCGCCACCATGAAGATGATCAGCAGTACGAGCATGACGTCGATGAAGGGTGTGACGTTGATTTCACTGTTCTCGTCGAGATCGCCGCCGCCTTGGCTGACTTTTCCGGCCATGGGTCACCCGATCCTTGCGATGGTCGTTTCCGCATGGACGAAGCCTTCCTGTCGGCGGGGCTGCGCCTTGCGGACCAGACGATGGTCGAGGTCACGGCTGACGAGCCGTTCCACGGCGGCGGCAGCGTCGGCGAGGACCACCTTGTAGCCACCCACGGCGCGGGCAAAGTAGTTGTAGATGATGACCGCAGGAATGGCCGCCACGAGGCCGATGGCGGTTGCCAGCAGCGCTTCGGCAATACCGGGCGCGACGATCGCGAGATTCGTCGTCTGCGCCTTGCTGATGCCGATGAAGGAATTCATGATCCCCCATACCGTGCCGAACAGGCCCACGAACGGACCGACCGAACCGATCGAGGCCAGAATGCCGGTGCCACCAGTCATGCGCTTTCCGGCGCGGACCTCGATACGGGTCAGCAGCGAAGAGACGCGTTCCTTGATGCCGCTTGCAGGCGCATGGTCGACGACGGCCTCCGAACGTACCATTTCGTCGATCGCCGCAGCCACCATCTCCGGTGCCGGGCCCGACTTCCCGTCGAATGCGTTCTTGACGTCAGCAAGACCGTTGGCAGCGGACAGAAGGCGAACCGCCCGCGTGAGGCGCGCCTTGGCACCAAGGAGTTCTAGCGCCTTCACCAGGAAGATCGCCCAGGTGGCAATGGACGCCAATGCAAGGCCAACCATCACGCTTTTGACCACCAGGTCGGCCGCCATGAACATGCCGATCGGCGACAGTTCGTGCGGCAGCACCGGGTTCGCCGTACCGTCGGTCGCAACGGAAGCGCCGTCGACAGAAACGGGGGTGGCCACAGGAGAGGCTGTCTGTGTTGCGGGCTGCACCTGCGTGATCGGGGGCTCCTGGTTTACCGGTGCGCTGCCGGCCGTCTGGCCTTCTGCGACCGGCGCCGGCGATCCTGTGAACGTACTCTGAGTGCCACTCGTGACAGGGGCTGACGACGCGCCTTCACTCGCGGACTGAGCGAACGCAACCGCAGGCAATGCAGCCGATGACAGGCCCAGCATTGCAGCGGCCAGCAGATTGATCGTCGATCGGGCTCGGTTCGGCATCGTCTTCCTCACGTACTGGTCCGTTTCGTCAATTCAGAGCGAAGGGATTTGTCGTCACCCACCACATCCCTTGCGTGCTTTTTCGGCTGTTTACGCAAAGGGGAGCGCAATGACAAGGAATTGTGGAGTTTATCAATCAAGAATTATTTCGCAACCGTCTACGCCGGGGAAGACGCGCCGCGACCGCGTCAAAGGGCTGGCTGACCTTCGGCGAAACTACCGGTCCGCCAGTCATAGGTGCGGTGGCGTTCCCAAGGACGGGAAAGCGCGGTGAATGAGGTGCGAAATTGCATTCCAGCCGACGTTTGCCCCGCACCCGGCTGCGCTCGAACTTCGATTGCACCGGTGCGACGCAACGTCTGCGCGTTCACGATACGGGCGCGAGCGGTCGGGCATTTCGCGCTGTCGACCCGGGCTGCGGTCACCACGAGATCGGCCTGGTCACACAAGGCCGGAAAAAGGCGCGGGTTCTCGAGCGCAACGATCGTCCAGCCGTAAGCATTACGCGCCGCACACCATTGTTTTTCCCGGCAGATGAAGATCCCCGCAGCGGTCGCCTCGATCGCCGAGGACAGATCCGCACGGATCGCAGTCACTTTTTCCTGGTCGAGCGGCGGAGCACTCTTCCCGGCCCGCTCCGTAGCCGGATAAGGGTCACCTGCCTCCGGCAGCGGAAGCATCGCCGGCTTGAGGTGGTTTT
Organism: Ensifer sp. SSB1; assembly: GCF_016652895.1. Taxonomy (NCBI): domain Bacteria; kingdom Pseudomonadati; phylum Pseudomonadota; class Alphaproteobacteria; order Hyphomicrobiales; family Rhizobiaceae; genus Ensifer; species Ensifer sp. SSB1. The sequence goes on along the minus strand of NZ_JAEPRP010000048.1, from coordinate 16,744 downwards.
CCAACGCGAGAGCCCGCTGCCATTGCGAGAACAAAAAGTCCGACGGGCGCACCCTGTTGGTCGCGATCGCGTCGTTCACGACGAGACCGATGAGGCGGCCATCCTCCGAAATCACAACGTCGGGCAGACGGTCGCGCTCCAGCGGGAGGCTGACGAGGCCTACGAAGATCAGGACGGCGCCCGACAGGGCCAGCCAACTCCGCAATACACAGATGAGGACACCACCTGCGGCAATCAGCACGAAGCCAATATGCCCGATACGACCCGTGACAATCTCGCCATCGAGAGTGACCACGAAACGGGCGATGTCGAGCATCCGGTCGAGGCCCCACGCCATGGCCAACAACGGATAATGTTCAAGCCCGAAGGGCATCAGGAGCATTGCGAACAGGCCGAACGGCATGATCACGATGCTGATCACCGGCATGGTGAGAACGTTGGCGAGCAGACCGTAAGCCGGCAACCGGTGGAAATAGGCGATCGAATAGACCGACGTCGCCAAACCACCGATCAGCGAGGTGATGACGACGCCGGCGATCACGCCGGTGACCAGGCCCCTTCCCTTGCGCTGCCTCTCCGCCGCCGGCATCGCTGTCTCCCGTCGTTCGCGCCAGCGCGCATAGCCGGCAACGAGCGCAAGGGTCGCCGCGAACGACATCTGGAAACCCGGCCCGGCAACAGCAGACGGTGTTGTGGCGACGATGACGATCGCCGCCAGTGCGACGTTGCGCAAGCTGATCGACATACGATCGAAAAGCATGGCCATGAGCATGATGGAAATCATGATCCAGGCGCGCAATGCCGACACGGCTCCACCGGAGATAAGAATGTACGTGCAGACCATCAGCAGCGCGCCGGTCGCCGCGACCTTCTTGATCGCCACACGATGCGCCAGGCCAGGGATCATACTGAGCACAGTGCGCGCGCCGATCAGGAAGGTTCCGGCGGCAAGCGCCATGTTGAGGCCGGAGATCGCCAGCACATGCGCCAGCCCGGACTGCCGCAATACCTCGACGGTCTCACGGCTGATGGCTCGCTCTTCCGCGGTGACCAGCGCAGCTGCAAGCGCTCCGGTGTCGCCGCCGATCGCGGCACGGATGCGCTCTCCGACGGCCTCGCGCATCGCGGCGATCCTGGTTGCCAAGGATGAGGGAGAACTCGCCTCCGTCTTCCCTGTCGCGAGGGCTTCCCCGCCCCTCGGCGCGCCGTAGAAGAACCCGACTGCACCGATACCTTTGAAGTAGCTGTCAAACGCGAAGTCATTCAAACCCGGTAGCGCCGGACCGGACGGCGGCGACAGCCGCGCCCGGCCCTCAATAGTCGAGCCTATCGGCAGCGGATCTTCGCGCCCCCGCGCCACCAGCGTGACCTTCGTCGGCTGCCGGCGCAAGCGCGGCTCGGTCGTCTGTTGAACGTCAACCCCGTAGCGCCATTGACCTTTCTCGTCCTGTTCGCGCGAGAACACCACGCCGCGCACGTTTGTCGTCACCGGTGCATCAAGAACGACCGTGTCGGTGCGGGCAGTGTCTACCGCGATCAGCAGCATTCCTGCGACAAACAGTGCCGCCGCGATCAACGGCGCCCGTAGCCGTGCAAATTTTCCGATACATAGCACTGCCGCTATGCTGAAAATGCAAAGCAGCAGTGCAAGTTTGACAATTCCGACATCAAATGGGAGCGACAGCCAGGTAAGGACCCCGAAGATCAGCAGCACCGGGATCAACACAAATCCGTGACCATATGCGCGTTCTTCTTCGATTGCCGAGGCGACCGATGCCTTGATGGCGCGCGGGCTGAGATGCGCCGAGAGCCTGAAGACACCGCGGCGCACCTGTGTCGAAATCAGGCGGCGCGGCACATTGGGAGCAAAGACCGCAACGGCGGTGGCGGCATCGGAGCCCGGCAACATGAAGCTGCCGCGCTCCGCGTCGTGCGAAGCCTGCCGCGTATCAGTCTCGCTCATTGCGTCAGCGCTCTTTCCCCTGAATACGCGCTCGATCATGCAACCAAAGGCACATTACCGCAACCGAGGCGCTATCTGCTGAAAAAAGCGGCAATCCTATATAGAATGGTACCGCACCATCATCCGACGAGATTGTTGATCTCCTTGGACTTATTGCCGTAACATGCCATTGTTGCGTCGCCATATGCACATTTTCGCATCGCACAATTTGCCTTTCGTACAGCTTGGCAGTCGAAAATAAATCATATAGCAAATTCGCAACGTTCATTTTCGTGGCACGTTTCGGTGCCACGTTGCCATAAGACGGAGGGTCCGATGACTGAAAAAACCGCGGTTGTAACACTCGATGGAAAGTCTGCGGATCTTCCGGTGCGATCGGGGTCCATCGGCCCTGACGTTGTGGACATCGGCTCGCTGTACAAGCAGACGAAGATGTTCACCTACGACCCGGGCTTCACGTCCACGGCGTCGTGCGAATCCAAGATCACCTATATCGACGGCGACGAAGGCGTGCTGCTCCACCGCGGCTATCCGATCGAACAGCTCGCCGAGCACGGCGACTTCCTCGAAGTCTGCTATCTGCTGCTCTACGGCGAACTGCCGACGAAGGCACAGAAGGCCGACTTCGACTATCGCGTCACGCACCACACCATGGTGCACGAGCAGATGTCGCGCTTCTTCACCGGCTTCCGTCGGGACGCGCACCCGATGGCCGTCATGTGCGGCTGCGTCGGCGCGCTTTCGGCCTTCTACCACGACTCGACCGACATCACCGATCCGCACCAGCGCATGGTTGCCTCGCTGCGCATGATCGCCAAGATGCCGACGATCGCGGCGATGGCCTACAAGTACCACATCGGCCAGCCCTTCGTTTACCCTAAGAACGACCTCGACTACGCGTCGAACTTCCTGCGCATGTGCTTCGCCGTTCCTTGCGAAGAATATGTCGTCAACCCGGTTCTGTCGCGCGCCATGGACCGTATCTTCATCCTACACGCCGACCACGAGCAGAACGCGTCGACCTCGACGGTTCGCCTCGCCGGCTCCTCGGGCGCCAACCCGTTCGCCTGCATCGCGGCCGGCATCGCCTGCCTCTGGGGCCCGGCGCACGGTGGCGCAAACGAAGCGGCGCTCAACATGCTCGCCGAAATCGGCACGGCTGATCGCATCCCGGAATTCATCGCCCGCGCAAAGGACAAGAACGATCCGTTCCGCCTGATGGGCTTCGGTCACCGCGTCTACAAGAACTACGACCCGCGCGCCAAGATCATGCAGAAGACCACGCATGAAGTGCTTGCGGAACTCGGCCACAAGGACGATCCGCTCCTCGAAGTGGCGATGGAACTCGAGCGTATCGCGCTCACCGACGAGTACTTCATCGAGAAGAAGCTCTACCCGAACATCGACTTCTACTCCGGCATCACGCTGAAGGCTCTCGGCTTCCCCACCACCATGTTCACCGTTCTCTTCGCGCTCGCCCGCACCGTCGGCTGGATCGCCCAGTGGAACGAGATGATCGAAGATCCGGAACAGCGCATCGGCCGGCCGCGCCAGCTCTATGTCGGCGCCCCGCAGCGCGACTACGTACCGGTCTCCAAGCGCTGATCGGTATTAACGGAAACAAATAAGCCCGGTCAGAAATGGCCGGGCTTTTTTCGTAGCAAAGGCAGATCGATCGTGATGTTGCGTGGTCAAGCGGGCGCATTCGCGCGGTGCAAAGTCTCCACGCGCATCGCGGCGACATCAGAGATTGAAGGATAGCGTGACCGCTCGGTGGCGGGCCTTACGCCTTCTTGTTTTCGAGATAGCCAAGGACGATCTCGGCTGCCATGTCGCCTGGCGGACGGCTTGTCGCCATGCGCTGTTGCACCAGCGTGTAGCCATCGAGCATCGATGCGCGCTGCGCCGTCGCAGCCGATAGGCGCTCCACCCAGCGCGTAAGCGCGCCGGGGCGAATTGATTCGCCGAAGTATTCGGGAACGATCGGAAAATCTGCGATCAGGTTCGGCAGCGCGCCGCTCCAGATGCGAATGCGTTTATGCAGAAGCTTGACCAGGAAGTCTGGATCATAGGTCGAAACGACGGGAACGCCCGCCAAGGCGAGTTCCAATATCACAGTACCCGAAGCGGCGATCGCTGCGTCGGCGCGGTCGAAAGCCGCCCACTTCTCAGCGGTTCCCACGGTAATCTCCGGCTGGACGCGCCAAGATGCGGTGATCTCCCGCACCAACTTCTCCTGCCGCGGGACTGTCGGTAGCAGGAAGCGGATGCCCGGGTGACGGCTTGAAAGTTCCTCAACCATCGCCGCGAAAATCGGCAACAGCCGGCCAACCTCGCTCGATCGGGAACCCGGCAGAAGGAGGCATGTCGATACCCGGCCATCCGTCGTTCCGGCAAGGCGCTGCTGTCGGCTCGCATGAACCGCCAGCAGATTCGCATCGCTTGCAAGGCGGTGGCCGACATAGGTCGTCGGAGGGCCCTGCAGTCGCTCCATCGCCTGTGGTTCGAACGGCAAGACGGCAAGCACGTGATCGACGTAGCCGCGCATGCGCGGCGCACGCTCCGGCTTCCAGGCCCAAACGCTCGGGCAGACGTAGTTGATCACAGGCACATCCGGCAGCGCCGCACGGACCTTCCGCGCCACACGGTGGGTAAAGTCCGGGCTGTCGATGATCAGAAGCGCATCGGGGCGCGCGGCGATGATCGCCTTTGCAGTCTGGCGAATGCGCATGATCAGTTTCGGAAGGCGCGCCAGCACCTGGGTGAACCCCATGATCGATAGCTCGGAATAATCGAACAACGACCGGAGACCCTCGGCCTCCAGCGCTTCGCCGCCGACGCCGACGAGCTCGATCGTGCTGCCGCTTTGCGCCCGAAGCGCCCGGACGAGATCGGCGCCCAGAAGATCGCCGGAAACTTCGCCTGCAATGACTGCGAGCTTGTAGCTCGGCGCGCTCATCGTTCGGCTCCCTTGGCCGAGCGCTCCACCCCGGCAACAAACAGCCCGGCGCGATTGGCGACCTCGATCACGTCGGCACGCTCCAGGACCAAGGCCCTGCCCGCCTCGACCGCGACTCCGGCCAGGCCGGCCCTTTCTGCAAGCGCGACGGTCGACGGCCCGATCGACGGCAGGTCGGCGCGAAGATCCTGACCGGGTTTGCACAGCTTGACGAGAACGCCCCGCCGGCGAGATGAGACGCGCCCTTCCGCCTTCAACGCGACGACACGCTCCAGCATCGCGTCGGTGCCTTCGGCACCCTCCAGCGCCACGACACGTCCGCCGACGGCTACGGCACCCTGCCCCACATCCAGCGCGCCGAGCGCGTTGGCGGCGGCGATACCCGCCTCGATGTCGCGGCGGTCGTCTGCATCGGGCGCGACCGCGCCAATCGGCCCTGGATCCGCCAGGAGATTGGGTACCACTTCATGGACGCCAATCACGTGGGCGCCGCTTGCTTCGATCAGGGCCATGGCCATGCGCAGCACGGCGTCGTCTCCACCGGATACCAGCGTCTTCAGAACAGCCGGGATCTTTGCGAGCGTTCTCAACGTCGGGCGAATGTCACGCCATTCCGGCCGGCGGCGAACCCAGCCCGACAGAACGACGCGGTCAATCCCCTCTTCTTTGAAGGTACGGCTGATACTGGCGAAATCGCCGATCCCGAGGACGGAATGATCGAAGCCGACCCAATCGGCTTCTTCCGCCTCTCGGGACAATGCGATGATGAAAGGATCTTCGCCGCGCGCCCTGACGGCTTCGGCCACGTGATGCGGCAGCGCGCCACCGCCAGCAATGATTGCGAGCCGGCCGCCGGTCGCTGCGTGGCCCGCAGCAGCCGACATCACGCTCACGCCTTGCCGCGAGACGGCGACGATAGTGCCCGGTCGCTTTCGGCCGCGATGAAATCGAGGATTTCCACGACCGGTGCGCAGTCGGCATATTCTTCGCGAATCGCCGCCGCATTGGCACGAATCGACTCCGGCCCTTCAAAGATCTGCTTGTAGGCGCGGCGAACGACGTGGATCGTTGCGCGGTCGATCCCGGCTCTCGTCATGCCGACGACGTTCAGGCCACTAAGGATGCCTGGATTGCCGTTGAGCATGCCGTACGGGATGACATCGTAGCTGACGGCCGACAGGCCGCCGACGAACGCCTGACGGCCGACACGGGTAAACTGATGCACGGCGCAGCCGCCGCCGAGAATGGCGCGGTCCTCAACCGTGACATGGCCCGCCAGCATCACGTTGTTTGACAGGATGATGTGATCGCCGAGGCGGCAATCGTGCGCCACATGCGAATAGGCCAGGAAGAGATTGTTGTTGCCGACGACCGTCTGCCCGCCATGCTCGACGGTGCCCGTGTTCATCGTCACGCCTTCGCGGATCGTGCAGTTCGTGCCGATCAGCAGTTCGGTGTCGACGGCGCTGTGATGAACGCTCTGCGAATCGGCGCCGATGACGGCCTGCGGGAAGATCTTGGTTCCCTTGCCGATCGTCGTGCGGCCGGTGACCACGACATGACTGTGAAGCTCGATATCATCCCCGAGAACGACTTTCGGCCCTACGTGGCAAAAGGGGCCGATCTTGACGTTTTCGCCGATCACAGCGCCGTCTTCGATGACCGAGGACGGGTGAATCTTCGCTGTTGCTGCAATCATGTTCAGGCGTCTTCCTTGCTGACGATCATCGCGCCGATATCAGCTTCTGCGACCAGTTGCCCGTCAACTTTTGCATCACAGTGAAATTTCCAGATATTGCCGCGCTGCTTCTGCTTCACGACATGGAATTCGACGCGATCGCCGGGCACGACCGGCTTGCGGAAGCGCGCATTGTCGATGGTCATGAAATAGACGAGGTTCGTTCCGGTACCCACCTTGCGGGCACAGATCGCACCGGCCGTCTGAGCCATACCTTCAACCAGCAGCACGCCCGGCATGATCGGCTGCTCCGGGAAGTGGCCGGTGAAATGCGGCTCGTTCGCCGAAACGTTCTTGATGCCGATCGCCGAATTGTCGCCGTCGATCTCAATGATGCGATCGACGAGCAGAAATGGGTAGCGATGGGGCAGCAGTTTCAGGATTTCCTGAATATCAGCCGTACCGAGAACCGTTGCTGCTTCACTCATTCGCGCCACCCTTCTTCTTTTTCTGTCTTTCCTCTGCCCGCATGGCCATTTCCGCGACGTCCCGCAGGAAATCACGCATCGGGCGCGCCGGAATACCACCGTAGCGTTCGCCGGCGGGAACATCGGCCGCCACGCCGCTCATGGCGGCGATCTGGACGCCATCACCGACCGTGATGTGGCCGTTGACGCCGCTGCCGCCGCCAATCATGACGCCATCGCCGATCTTCGTGCTACCGGCAATGCCGACCCCACTGACAATGCCGCAATAACGACCGACACGGACGTTGTGACCGATCTGAACGAGATTGTCGATCTTGGTGCCCTCGCCGATCACAGTGTCGTCCATGGTGCCACGATCGATCGTCGTATTCGCGCCGATCTCGACGTGATCCTGAATGATCACACGTCCGACCTGAACGATCTTGATCATCCCGCCCTTGGGCCCGGGTGCGTAGCCGAAGCCGTCCTGCCCGATACGGGCGCCGGGGTGAATGATCACGCTGTTACCGACGAGAGCGCAGAGCACGCTCGCGCCCGCGGCAATCGTGCAGCCGCGGCCGATGCGCACACCCGGCCCGATAACGGCGCCAGCGGCGATGCGGGTACCGCTTCCGATTTCCGCACCGGCTCCCACGACCGCCATCGGCTCGACTTCGACATCGTCTTCAAGACGTGCGGTCGGATCCACGAAGGCACCAGGCGACACGCCGCTAAGGCTGGTGTTGCGCGCAGGTCGCATCGCGATCTCGTGCAACAACGTGCCGGCAAGTGCAAAGGCAGTGTGCGGCCGAGCTGTCAACAGCACGGGGATATGCGCAGGCACCAGGCTGGAAATCGTCTTGTCGCAGATGATCGCGGACGCCTGACACGTATCAAGCTCCGCACGGCTCTTGCGAGACAGCATGTAGCAAACGTCGCCAGGCTTGGCCCGATAGACCGGCGCTACAGATTTGATGGCACGATCGGCGACCGCACCATCATTCAACTCCGCCCCAATATGATCCGCCAGGTCACCCAGGCGAATCCCATCATGGGGCGGAAAAAACCAGTTCTGTTCCATGGACACTCCAGAACGATCTTTTCTGGCAGTTCTGGACTGCTTCTTATCAGAACGACGAGGAAATACCGAACTTCAGGTTCTGTACCCGGTCGAAATCTTCCTTGGCAACCGGCCAGGCGTAGTCGACACGCAGCGGACCGAACGGCGAAGCCCAGATCAAGCCAACACCGACCGAGGCGCGCAGAGACGAGTCGTTGCCCTGTACCGTTTCGCCCGGAGCCATCGTCACCTTGCTGCTGTAGAGCGTACCGGCATCGGCGAAGACCGCACCACGGAAGCCGCTGTCACGCGGAATGCCCGGAAGCGGGAACGTCGCTTCAGCCGAAGCCGTGAAGTAGGTCGTGCCGCCGAGCGCATCGCCCGTAGCCTTGTCGCGCGGGCCGATACCGTTACGTTCGAAGCCACGGATATCGTTGGAACCAAGCTGGAACTGGTCGAAGACCTGCAGATCACTACCGGTTTCGAAGACATGACCGGCGCTACCACCGAGCGACGCGATGATGTCCGCCTCGTCGTTGACCGTGTAGTACCACTTGGCCTTACCGGTCATCTTGTAGAAGTCGGAGTCGCCACCAAGGCCTGCAAACTCGTGCGTGAAGGTCGCCAGGATGCCGTCATGCGGCAGCTGGGCATCGTCGAGCGTGTTGTAGGTGATCGACTGCGAGACCGACGAACGGACCCAGTTGCCACCCTCAACCGCGCGAACGTAAGGTGACGACAGCTTCGCGACGTTACCGCTATAGTCGAACTGCGTGAAGTTGTAACGCAGCGTGGTCGACAGGTTTTCGGTGATCGGCGCCGTTACGCGCAGGCTGAAGCCCTGATCTTCGTAGCTGTAGTTGTCGTCGTCGAAGTCGTTCTCGTTCTTGAAGACGTCAAAGCCGGCGGCCAGACGATAGCCAAGGAAGTACGGCTCGGTGAACGAGACGTTGTAGGTCCGGCTCTCGTCACCCCGACCGGCGGCAACGCGGATATACTGGCCACGACCCAGGAAGTTCTTTTCTTCGATCGAAGCTTCGACGAGGAAGCCGCCGCCGCTACCGGCCGAGTAACCAGCACCGATACCGAACGAACCGGTCGACTGATCCTGCACGTCGACGATGACGACGACGCGGTCGGCAGCACTGCCCGGCGCAGTCGAGATATTGACGGCGGAGAAGTAGCCGAGAGCTTCGAGGCGACGCTTGGCACGGGCGACCATTTCCTGGTTGAAGGCGTCGCCTTCACCCATGTCGAATTCGCGACGGATAACGTAGTCACGCGTGCGGGTGTTGCCGCGAATCTCGATGCGCTCGACGTAGGCACGCTCGCCCTGGTCGACGAGGTAGTCGACCGCGATCGTGTGATTGGCGAGGTCGCGGTTACCGCGCGGCGTTACGCGCGCAAAGGGATAACCGGCCGAAGCGACACGCTTCGAAATCTCGCTCATCGTCGCCTGAACGTCCTTGGCCTTATAGACCGAACCCTCGCGGCTCAGCACGAGCCCCTTCAGCTCTTCGGCATTAACGCCCTCGACCGTCGATTCGACATTGACCGAACCGAAGTCATAACGTGGACCTTCTTCGACGGTGATCGTCACCGTATACTCATTGGTCGCCTCGTTGAGCGTCGCGTCCGAAGAAACGACCTGGAAGTCCGCATAACCTCGGTTGTAGTAGAACTGGCGCAACAGCTCTTCATCGGCGCGAAGCTTGTCCGGGTTGTAGACGTCCTTGCGCGTAATGAACGAGAAGATGCCCGATTCCTTCGTCGCGATGACCGACTGAAGGCGACCGTCGCTATAGGCCTCGTTGCCAACGAAGTTGATCTGCGAAATCTTGGTGCGCTCACCTTCATTGATCACGAAGGCAAGGTTGACACGCCCTTCGGCAACCGGGACGACCTGGGTCGTCACCGTGATGTCGCTACGACCGATGGCGGCATAGGCGTCCTTGATGGACTGAATATCGGATTCGACCGTTGCTTCGGTGTACGGACCGAGCGGCTGCGTGCGAACGACGCCCTGCAGCTTGTCGTCCTTGATCTTGCGGTTGCCGTTGAAGACGACCTGGTTGACCAGCTGGTTCTCGCTCACGCTTACGACGAGCGTACCGCCAGCGATATTGATGCTGACGTCTGAGAAGTAGCCGGTAGCATAGAGGCGCTTCACGGAAGCGTCGATGTCGCTGTTGCTGAAGGCCTTGCCCGGAACGATCGTGATGTTCGCGCGAACCGTCTCAGCGCTGACGCGCGTTGCCCCGCGCACTTCGACACGATTGATGACCGCAGCTTCTGCGACAGACGTGCCTGCGAGCAACCCAACACCAGCGCCGGAAACAACAATACTTGTTGACAGCGCAGCCGCCGACACCGCGTTCAAAAACCTTGAACCAGCTTTCATGTTCAAATCTTACCTTTTCCAAACGTCGCGCGGCAGTTTCGTGCCGACTCCGGTCACGGTTGCCGTTTTAACCGCTTTTCCCATACAAGCAAGCCAGCTCGTTAATTTCTGTTTACTTCAATTCGAACCGTGGCTTAACGGCCACTACAGCCTCGAGTTATCGTAAACAAAACCTTTCTTCGCAAGCCGTTGAAAACCAATCGTTCACAGTATCCGCCGAATTCCCCTCGCCGTTTCCCCGACCGAACGCTAGCCGAAGAACATCGATATGTCGTTCCAGGTGGCAAAGACCATGAGCATCAGCACCATGGCAAAGCCGATCCGATAGGCGACATCCTGCGCGGCAGGGCCGACCGGCTTCCCGCGCAACGCCTCAACCGCATAGAACATCAGATGGCCGCCATCAAGCACCGGTACGGGCATGAGGTTAAGCAATCCTATGGAAACTGACAGGATCGCGGCGATATTCAGCAGGAATGGAATTCCGAGCGCAGCCATCTGCCCCGAGACCTTCGCGACGCGGATCGGCCCGCCGATCTGGTCCGCCTTCATCCGCCCGGTCAACACGTTGCCAAGATAATCGAACGTGCCCGTGATCACGTGCCAGCTCTGCAATACGCCCTGCCCCACGGCCTCGACCGGACCATAGGTGACCGTGCGGAAATTGCCGGCTTCCTGGTCTGTCAGGATGCCGATGACGCCGATCTCCATTTTGTTGCCGAACTGATCGGTGAGCTCCGTCCGCTGCGGCACCATCGGCAAATCAAGGATCGCGCCGCCACGTTCGAGCCGAATCGTGATTTTCAGCTCAGGCCGCACGCTGACATAGCGGCGAACGTCGTCGAAGGTTGTCACCGGCTCGCCATCGATCGAGATCAGACGGTCGCCCGGAACAACGCCTGCCTGTGCGGCCGCGCTGTTTTCGTTCACGCGTGCAACCACCGGATCGGCGACCTGACGTCCGTAGACCGAGAACAGAACCGCGAAGATGGCAACGGCAAGGATAAAGTTGGCGATCGGCCCGGCAGCAACCGTAGCCGCCCGCTTCCAGAGCTTGGCGCCGAGGAAGGTTTTGCCGCGCTCTTCCGGCGCGATTGCCTCCAGACGCTTGTAGTCTGGCACGCTCGCCGCATCTTCGTCGCCAAAGAACTTGACGTAGCCGCCAAGCGGGATCGCCGACAGTTTCCAGCGAGTACCGTGCCGATCGGTCCAGCCGCAAAGCTCGGGACCGAAACCGATCGAAAAGGCCAGGATACGTATTCCCGACCAACGACCGACGAGGTAGTGCCCCATCTCGTGCACAAAGACCAGCAAGGTCAGCACGACGAGGAAAGGAATGATGTAGCCGGTCAGAAGCTGAAAGGCATCAAGGAGATATGTCATGAACGTTCCTCAAGTCCCTGCGGACGGCATCAAGGGCCAAGCAGGACCGAACCGAAGGCGATCTGGCGCCCATCGCTGACGAAATACTGAATCATGACCAGAATCAACGCCGCGACACAGGCGAATATCAAACCGTCGACCCGATCCATGACACCGCCGTGCCCCGGAATGAGACGGCTCGAATCCTTTACGCCAAAGCGCCGCTTGATGAAGGACTCGAACAAGTCCCCAACCTGGCTGGCCACCGAAAGCACCAGGGCAATGATCGGGATCCGAAGATCTTGCAGCGAGAAATAAGCCATAAAAACGGCAACACCGGCGAGGATTCCGCAAATCGTCCCCCCGATGGCCCCGGACCAGGTTTTGCCGGGCGATATACGCGGCGCAAGCTTGGGGCCACCGATCGCGCGGCCGGTGAAGTAGGCGAAGATGTCGGTTGCCCAGACCACTGCAAAGACGAACAGCGTCGCGATCAGCCCAAGATCATCGGCACCCCGAAGCGCTGCCAGCGATATGCCGGTGAGGCCCGCATAGGCAATGCCGCCCGGCAGCCACCAGCTTGTCTTTTGAACAAAAACCCACAGCATCGCCGCACCGACGCCGAACGCCAGGAACGGTAGGCTGTAGCCGATGTAGCCGGAAACGACGAGAGCCGCGATCACCGCCATCGAGAGCCAACCGAAGGCATTGCCCTGGAAATCGCGCTCAACTAGGCCGGTGATCGTCGACCATTCGTAGTAGACGAGAAGCGCGATCAGGACCGAAAGAAACTGGAAAGCGAGGCCGCCGAACCAGGTCGCAGCGAGAGCAACCGCTGCGAGCACCACTCCCGAAGCGATGCGAAGCTTAAGTTCAGTCTGCATCAGGAACCAACCGCCCGCGTCGGCTCAGCCAGGCCGCCAAAGCGACGCTCCCGGCACGCATACTTCTCGAGCGCCGCCAGGAACGTCTCGCGCGTGAAATCCGGCCACAGCTCGGGAACGAAGATCAGTTCGGAATAGGCGCCCTGCCAGAGCAGGAAATTCGACAGACGCTCTTCGCCGCTCGTACGGATGATCAAATCCGGATCGGGGATGTCTGACGTATCGAGCGTCGCCGCAATACGTTCCTGATTGATGTCCTCGGGGCGCAAACGTCCTTCTGCGACATCGACTGCAAGGCGACGCATCGCCCGGCTCAGCTCGTCGCGCGCGCCATAGTTGAATGCGATCACAAGGGTAATTCCGGTGTTCGCCCGTGTCGTTTCCTCGGCCTCGATCAGCAACGGCAGAACGTCGCCACGCAGATTCGACCGATCGCCGATGACGCGGATGCGGACGTTTTCGCGATGCAGGTCGGCGAGATCCCGGCGGATGAAGGTCTTGAGCAACCCCATGAGGTCGCTCACCTCCGGCTCCGGCCGGCTCCAGTTTTCAGAAGAGAACGCAAAGAGCGTGAGATAGCGAATACCCAGCTGGGCGGCCGTCTTGACGGTGTCGCGAACGGTCTCGACGCCTTTTCGATGCCCCATGGTACGCGGTAGACCACGCGCGTTCGCCCAACGTCCGTTGCCATCCATGATGATGGCAACATGCTCAGGAACGGTCGTGGAGATGAGGTTTTGCATAAGGCGTCCGCGAAAGGAGACTCAGATCACGAGCAGATCAGACCTGCATGATTTCCTTTTCCTTCTCGACGAGCAAGCGGTCGATCTCGGAAATCGTTTCGTCGGTCATCTTTTGCACGCGCTCGGACTGAGAACGGCTGATATCCTGACCGATGTCGCCATCCTTTTCGGCTTTTTTCAGGTCATCCATACCGTCACGGCGCACGTGGCGCACTGCAACCTTGGCTTTTTCCGCATAGTCGTGGGCGACCTTGACCAGCGACTTGCGGCGCTCTTCGTTGAGCTCGGGCAGCGGAATGCGCAGGTTCTGACCGTCGATGATCGGATTGAGGCCGAGGTTCGATTCGCGGATGCCGCGATCGACGGCGCCAACCATTTGCTTGTCCCATACGGAAACGGACAGCATGCGCGGCTCGGGAACCGTGATGTTGGCGACCTGGTTGAGAGGCACACGCGAGCCATAGGCTTCAACGGTCACCGGATCGAGAACGTTCGCGGACGCCCGGCCGGTACGAAGCGACGCGATATCGCTCTTGAATGCGGAAATGGCGCCGTCCATGCGACGCTTCAGTTCCTTCAGTTCAACACCTTCACTCATGGTCGAAACTCCCGTTCTATCATTCGCCGGCCCAAGGGCCGTTCTGCAGCGTTCTTAGTTGTCTGTGACGATGGTAGCCCGACCACCGCCAGTCAATATCTCTGTGAAGCCGCCCTTTTCGTGGATCGAGAAGACGACGATCGGAATGGCATTTTCGCGTGCAAGCGCAACGGCAGCAACATCCATGACGGCCAGGCCCTTTTCAAGAACCTCGCTGTGGGTCAGGCGATCGAAGCGGGTTGCTGTCGGATCCTTCTTCGGATCGGCAGAATAGATCCCGTCGACCTGCGTGCCCTTGAAGATCGCCTGTGCGCTCATTTCGGCGGCACGCAAAGCGGCTGCGGAATCGGTCGTGAAGAACGGGTTGCCGGTGCCGCCGGCAAAGATCACCACGCGGCCGATCGACAGGTGATGGAGCGTCGCGCGCTGCGAAAAGCTTTCGCAGATCTCAGGCATCGCGATTGCCGAAAGCACGACCGTATCGATGTCGAGCTTGCGCAACGAGGTGGCAAGCGCCAGCGCGTTGATGACGGTCGCCAGCATGCCCATGTGGTCGCCGGTGACCCGATCTCCGCCCTTTGAGGCCACCGCGACGCCGCGGAAGATGTTACCGCCGCCGACGACGACACCGACTTCGACGCCCATGGCGCGCGCTTCGGCAATGTCGGCTGCGATGCGGTCGGCGACCGCTACGTCGATACCGAAGCCCTGGCTTCCCATCAGGGCTTCACCAGAGGCTTTGAGGAGAACGCGTTTGTAGAGTGGTTCGGCCGGCATCATCGCTCCTGATCAGATCGGTTGCGCGTGCGCACAACGACGGCGCACAGCGCATAAGGACATATTGCGCTACCCGGTTTCAACCGCTGCGAAGTAGATTCCAGCGGGTCCGGCGCATTGACGAAGCCCGATACACGAAGGGCACCGCGTTGTCACGCGATGCCCTGAGGTTTTCCCAATATGGGTGAAGAAATCAGCCCTTGGCGACGGCCGCAACTTCTGCGGCGAAGTCGGACTCTTCCTTCTCGACGCCTTCGCCGAGCAGCAGGCGAGCCATGCCGGTCACTTCGATCGGGGCGCCAGCGAGCTTTTCAGCATCCTTGACAGCCTGACCGACAGTGATTTCCG
This sequence comes from Ensifer sp. SSB1, assembly GCF_016652895.1. NCBI lineage: Bacteria > Pseudomonadati > Pseudomonadota > Alphaproteobacteria > Hyphomicrobiales > Rhizobiaceae > Ensifer > Ensifer sp. SSB1. Next base: position 1,504 of record NZ_JAEPRP010000048.1, on the reverse strand, counting down.
GGTTCATGACGAAGGCCTGCGACAGCAGGGCGACTTCTTCGAAGAACTTGCGCATGCGGCCTTCAACCATCTTTTCGATGATGTTGTCCGGCTTGCCCGAGGCGCGCGACTGTTCGATGAAGACGTTGCGTTCGCGCTCGGCGACAGCTGCGTCAACTTCGTCAGCGCGAATGGCGAGCGGGTTGGTGGCAGCGATGTGCATGGCGATCTGGCGACCGACCGAGAACAGAACTTCCTTATCGCCAACCGACTTCAGCGCGACGAGAACGCCGAGCTTGCCGATGCCGTCGCCGGCAGCGTTGTGGATGTAGGTGGCAACGACGCCGTCTTCGACCTTGAGCAGAGCTGCGCGGCGCAGCGTCATGTTCTCGCCGATGGTAGCAATCGCGTCCTTGATCGTCTCGTCGACCGACTTGCCGGTTGCCGGGTAGTTGGCGTTGGCAATGGCTTCGACAGAACCGTCGGTGCCGAGCGCAACGTTGGCAACGCCGCGAACGAGCTCCTGGAAGGCTTCGTTACGGGCAACGAAGTCAGTCTCGGAGTTGATTTCGACGACAACAGCCTTGACGCCACCGCTGACAATACCGATGAGGCCTTCAGCAGCCGTGCGGCCCGACTTCTTGTCGGCCTTGGCGATGCCCTTGGCGCGCAGCCAGTCGATCGCAGCTTCCATGTCGCCGTTGGTTTCGGCGAGCGCCTTCTTGCAATCCATCATGCCTGCGCCGGTCTTTTCGCGCAGTTCCTTCACCATTGCTGCAGTTACACTCATCTTATTGCCTCTTTGTGTGTTTGGCTGGCGCGCTGCCCGTTGGAGGCGCAGTACCAGGAGGTGTGGCAGGGAATGGCTTTTCAATGTGACACCGTGATGACTGCATCACGCTGATGTTGCTCAGATCCAACGATCCGAACGGATGGACACCATCCCTGGCTGAAAAGAACAAGGCCGTTCAGACTTCCATCACAAACGGCCTCGTCCCGACATTTCATTGGGGGCGGCAGGCTTACCTGCCGCCAAGCCCGATCAGGCTTCGGAGGCTTCGTCGAGCGCCGGCTCGACCATAGCTTCAGCCGATGCGCCGAGATCACGGCCCGATGCGCCTTGCTGACGGGCGATGCCGTCAATGGCTGCACGAGCGATCAGATCGCAGTAGAGAGCGATCGCACGCGAGGCGTCGTCGTTGCCCGGGATCGGGTAGTCGATCTGGTCCGGATCGCAGTTGGAGTCGATAACGGCAACAACCGGGATGCCAAGGCGCTTGGCTTCGTCGATCGCGATCGATTCCTTGTTGGTGTCGATGATGAACATCAGGTCCGGTGTGCCGCCCATATCGCGGATACCGCCGAGAGCGCGGTTGAGCTTTTCGCGTTCGCGCTCGAGGTTCAGGCGTTCCTTCTTCGTGAAGCCCGAAGCTTCCGAAGCGAGAATTTCGTCGAGCTTGCGCAGACGCTGGATCGAGTTCGAAATCGTCTTCCAGTTGGTCATCATGCCGCCGAGCCAGCGAGC